>JABSPO010000079.1 GCA_013214625.1 Flavobacteriaceae bacterium | reverse complement strand
ATATTCGCTGCGAATTCTCTTTATTCATAGTACTTAATGAGAGTTTATATTTTGTTAAGTCTATTAATTTATAGTAACTTACTAGTAATTAAATTTTGAATATTAAAAAATAATGTTAGCTTTACTTAGCTCTACATCTTTATTAATATTAAAAACAATAAAATTAAAGCAATAAAATGACAATAGAAAACTTAATAATAGAAGCGAACGAATTAGTTGAAAACTATAAAACTTTCAAATCTAGAAATGAGAAAATTATAGCTTCAAAAAGAGCTAAAGAATTGGTTTTAGGAATTAATGAAGTATATAAAGAAACTAAAGATTCTGAATTAATGGACGTCATGAAGAAAATCACTGAAGTCAAAATTAAATTAGAAAAAAGATTAAAAGGAAGATTAACTTCTTAATCCAAATTCTTTTAAAAACAAAAGGGATAAACTATTGATAGTTTATCCCTTTTTAATTTTGTTTGTTTTTAATTTAAAACAGAATTTTTAATAATTCCGATTTCTATAGCAGCAATTTTTGTAGCCAAACAAACAATTTGCATTGCTTGCTCAATTTCATCTATTGATGGACAGGATGGCGCTAAACGAATATTAGAATCGTTTGGATCATTATTACCTGGATATGTCGCTCCAGCTCCAGTAAGCTTTACTCCTGCTTCAGCAGCTAAACCAACTACTCTTTTAGCACAACCGTTAGGAACATCCAAGCTAATAAAATAACCTCCTTTAGGTTGAGTCCAAGTAGCTAAACCTGTTTCTCCTAGTTCACTTTTTAAAATAGACAAAGTTTTATCAAAACGAGGTTTCAATAAAGCCCCATGTTTTTTCATATGGACATATAGTCCTTCTATATTCTTGAAAAAACGATTGTGCCTAACTTGATTTAATTTATCCGGACCGATAGTAGAGAAAAACAAATGTCCCCTATACCAATCCATATTTTCTATACTCCCACCAACTCCTGATACTCCTGCTCCTGCAAAAGTAATTTTAGATGTAGAGCATAAAATAAACGGCCTGTTGGCATTCCCAGCAGCTTTACAAGTAGCTAAAATATTCTTTAACACATCTTGATCTTCCGATAAATGGTGCACCGCATATGCGTTATCCCAAAAAACCCTAAAATCATTCGCTGCAGTTTTCATCGTACTTAAACGATCTACTACTTCATCAGAACAACTTAAACCTGTAGGATTACTGTATTTAGGAACAATCCAAATACCTTTTATACTTGCATCTTTTGCTACTAATTGCTCAACTTTATCCATGTCCGGACCATTGTCATTACAGGAAACCGGTATCATTTCAATACCGAAATGCTGACAAATACTAAAATGTCTGTCATAACCTGGTACTGGACAAATAAACTTTATTGGAGCTTTACCCCAAGGGTGTTCACTATCACACATACCATGAGTTATTCCTCTA
Organism: Flavobacteriaceae bacterium; assembly: GCA_013214625.1. Classification (GTDB taxonomy): domain Bacteria; phylum Bacteroidota; class Bacteroidia; order Flavobacteriales; family Flavobacteriaceae. Next base: position 21,126 of record JABSPO010000079.1, on the reverse strand, counting down.
GAAACAATATCATGCATTATAGTAAGCGAAGCATTACCTCCTATCACAACTTCTTCTACAGAAGAAACCTCCAGGAAGTCTTTAAATAATTCTTTGGTTTCAGGAAGCCCATCTAATCCACCATAATTTCTGGTTTCTGCTCCTTGAAAACTTAAATAATCTTTTGATGTAACAACATCTAAAAGCTCGTTAGATAAATCTAATTGAGCAGCACTAGGTTTTCCTCTAGACATGTCTAAAGCTAATTTTTTAGCTTTAAAAACCTCAAATTGTGATTGTAATTGATCAAGTGTCATTGTATTGTGTATGTTGTTATTTTAATATGTAGCAAAGATAGGCTGAACTGTTGAAATTTCTGCTCTTTTATTCACAAACATTACCACTCTACTTTGTCCAATTCCACCACCAATTGTATATGGTAATTTCCCTTCTAACAAGGCAGAATGAAAAGGCAATTCCTTTCTTTTTTCTTGCCCAGTAAGTTTCAACTGAAGTTCTAACGCTTCTCTATCTACACGAACTCCCATAGAGCTAATTTCTAAACTTTTTTCTCTAATAGAATCCCAAACCAATAAATCGGCATTTATACCAGGTCTACCTTGAACATCTTTAGTTGTCCAATCGTCATAATCTGGTGCTCTTAAATCATGTTCTTCTCCGTTTGATAGCTTTCCACCTATACCAAGTAACAATACAGCTCCAAACTCTTTAGCGATAGCATGCTCACGTTCTTTTGGAGTTAAGGATGGGTATTTTTGATATAATTCCTCTGTATGCAATACCTTTAAAGATTCAGGTAAAGTCACTACCCTACTTATTTGACTTGACATTTCTTTTTCAGTATCCCTTAATGCCTCAAATACAGCTGTGCCATGAGCTACTAAAGTATCAATAGTCCTTTCTTCTTTAGCTATAACTTTCTCCCAATCCCATTGGTCTACTAAATGTGAATGTATACTCGATAATTCCTCATCAGCTCTGATAGCTTTCATGTCTGTTACAATACCTTTTCCTTTTTCCACCTCTAATTCTCCTAAGTACCAACGTTTCCATTTTGCCAATGAATGAACTATTTCATGATCCACTCCTCCCAATTGAAAAGAGACTGGTCTTTCTATTCCATTTAAATTATCATTAAAACCTGATTCTTTAGAAACAAAAAGGGGCGCATTTATTTTGGTTAAGTTTAAACGCTCTTTTAATTGAGTTTCAAATACTTCTTTTGATTTAGTGATTAGTTGCTCACTAGCTAAGCTTCTTTTAAATGTTTTCATAATAATTTGTTATTAACTCCATCAGTGGATTTTTACCAAGGATATTTGTTTTCATGGCAAATCTATTTAGTTTTTAAACAGTAACACTTATTTTGATATGTTTTTTTAATGCTTTAATGTGTTTTACTACTTATAAGTAGTTTTAATTAAATATTACATATATATTCGTTACTTCAAACAGTAAAAACAGTTTATGAACTTTCATTTAGATAGTACCGATAAAAAAATATTAAAATACCTTATAAAAGATGCTCGAATAAAAGTGGTTGACATTGCTAGTTTTATAGGTGTTACCAGCGCCGCTATACATCAGCGCATAGGGAAAATTAAACGCGGTGGTGTTATAAAGGAGTTTACCTTACGACTTGATGAGAAAAAATTAGGCTACACTACCTGTGCCTTTGTAGGTGTGTTTTTAGATAAAAACAGTAATTACAACCAGATTATTGAACAATTAAAGCGTATTGAAGAAGTTGTTGAAGCACATTACACTACTGGTGAATATGGATTGTTTATAAAATTATATACTAAAGATAATGATCATTTAATGAAAGTGTTAAACGGAAAAATAAAACAAATTAAGGAAGTTACACGAACAGAAACTTTTATATCACTTGAGGAACCTATTAATAGAAGTATTGGATTGTAATGTTTAAATGAAACACTCATGCTTATTAGTAGCTTAGTTATTTTATTAAATTAAGCATTATCATTAACTTCGTTTTTTAATCAAATATTAAGTAAGCAATTATGAGTGACTTCTCTATAGAAATGAGTGTTCGAGATTATGAATTAGATATGCAAGGGATTGTAAATAATGCAGTATATCAAAACTATTTAGAACATGCCAGACATGAGTTTTTGCACCATCATGGAATTGACTTTGCTGACTTAACTGAACGAGGAGTTGTTTTGGTAGTAAAAACAATTGCAATGGATTTTAAAAATTCTTTAAAAAGTAAAGATAAATTCAAAGTACAAGTAGAAACTTTTAAAGATGGACATCTAAAATTAATATTTAAACAAACAATCACACGTCTGTCTGACAATAAAGTAGCTTTATCAGCTAATGTTACTGGTGTTTGTTTAGTAAATGGCAGACTAGTAAAACCTGAAACTATTCCGGAAATAAACAACTTTTTAGATTTATAGTAAGTAATCATTATTATCACGTCTAAGTAAAAAAAAAGAATGAGTTGGATAAAAATAATCCCTTTTAATGAAGCTACAGGTAAATTAAAAACCTTATACAACAGAGTTAAAGGACCAAACAATCAAATTGACAATGTTTTAAGTATTCATAGTTTAAGACCACATACACTTGCAGGGCATATGAGTTTGTATAAAAATGTTTTGCATCACTCTGACAACACTTTTGACAATTGGTTTCTTGAATTATTAGGAACATATACAAGCTACATAAATAATTGTGATTACTGCTTTGAGCATCATTTTGAAGGCATGAAAAAGTTTTTAAATGATGATGTAAAAGCTGCGAAATTAAAAGAGCAAATCATCAATGATTGCTTTACAGAAATACTCAGTAATAAAGAACTTTTTTTAATAAATTACGCAAAAAAACTAACACTAGCACCAAGTTCATTTAAAAAGGAAGACATTGATCGATTAAAAAACATCGGGGTTAATGATGGTGAATTGTTAGAAATTAATCAAGTTGTTTCTTATTTTAATTATGTAAACAGAACTGTATTAGGCCTAGGTGTTAATACCTCTAATGAAACTATAGGACTTTCTCCTAAAAACAAAGGCTCAGACAGCTTATGGATACATGAGTAATAAGTATCAATATGTGCTAAAAAAATCATAAATATTTCAGCAAAAACGTGTAGTTCTGTTTAAAAACACGAAATTAGCCATTCAATTATGATAGTACACTATATCCATAGGCAATATTCCATTTATTTATTACTACTCTTTGTTTGTAGCTATAACCTATATAGTCAAGATATTACTGGAAAAATAATTGATCAAGAAACCCAAGAACCTATCCCCTATGTTAGTATAATTCTTAACGAAACTGATGGAGGTATTAGTAATGATGAAGGTGATTTTAGCATCACTATCCCAAGACATACTTTAAAAAACGATTCTGTTTATTTTTCTTCAATAGGCTATAAAACGAAGGCTATTTTAATACGAAAACTGAAAAACATTACTATTAGTTTAGCCCCAGAAGTACTTGAATTATCAAGCGTATATCTTTCCGGAGAAAAACTTACCGCAGATGAAATTATAGATAAACTAAAAGATAATATTGCCAAAAACTATAACACAAATTCTACTAAAAACCGATTCTTTATGAGAGAGTCGTTCAAGCAATATTATAAGAAGCTAACCTTTGATTTTAAAAAATCTACCATTAAAGGAATTTCAAAAAAACTTATTGATAGTATGGTAAACTCTATCCCCAAGCGTACTGCTTACCATAATGAAACACTCGGTGATTATTACAGTAATTTTGAACGTAATTATAAGAAATTACATATCATAAAAACTTCTAAATTATACAATGTAAACCAAGAGGTGTCTTTTGAAGAATTGCAAAAGAAGTTCATGCAAATACTGAATGATAATGTAAAAAAAACCTCTTATTTAAAGGTTAAATCTGGTTTTTTCGGAACGAAAATTGGTGTAGACTCTATTGTAAATAGCGCTAAAAATTTCGATAAAATTGAACAAGAATACGAACAAAAAAACTACTTTAATTCTCGTAAAAAAAGTATTGAAACCTTAACAAATAATGTGTTTTACGATAACGATTCAGAAATAAATGTAATTCGATCGTCAAACAGGTATAATTTCACAAAGAAAGATTACACCTATATTGATGGTGAGCTAGTGTACATAATAGAATTCTCCCCTAAACGATACAAGGACTTAACAGGGACCTTATATGTTAATACAGAAGATTTTGCAGTAATGCGTTTGGATTATAAAAATGCGAACCCAATTTATGACAAAATCTTTAATATGTTTGGAGTAAATTTTAATCATGTAAAGTATCACGGTACTATGATATTTAATAAGTTTGAAGGGAATACACATTATAGTTTAAAGTATTTAAGTCATGAAAACGGTAGGTCGTTATTACTAAACAGACCGCTTACCATCATAGAAAAAAACAAACATGTTAAAGGGAGAAGGAAACAAAACGAACTAAGACTTCAAATGCATTTTGACATCATTGACCGTGTAAAACGGGAACTTATTATTTTTACTGAAACAGCTACTACTCCTGAAGAATTTATTAGTATTAAAGATAATAAATTTGTAGATGTAAAATACTTCTCAAGTTACAATGCTGATTTCTGGAAAGGATATAATATTATTGAGCCAAACAAAGCTATTAAGGAGTTTACAGCTATTAAATAATTCGATTAAGAATATTCTGGCACCTTCCCTATTATTCCTTCAAAAAAAGATTGCATAAATTTAAAATCAGCTTCAACATCATTTGTTTGATAAAATGGCTTTGATATAATGTGTTTTTTATGCTCATAATCAAATGCAACCATTACAATTGGCACATTTGCTTTTTTTGCTATATAGTAAAAACCTGTTTTCCATTCTGAAACTTTTTTTCTAGTTCCTTCAGGGGCTATGTTTAAAATAAACTTAGGGTATTCCGCAAACAATTGCGCATATGCATCTACTGATTTTTGCCCAGGTGTTCTATCCAAAGCTATTCCTCCTAGACTACGTAAATACCATCCTAATGGCCATATGAAGAGTTCTTTTTTAGCTACAAAATTAATAGCTGTATTAGTTACTTTCCTAAGTATTAACCCCATGTGTAAATCATGCCAATGTGTATGCGGAGCGGCAATTACAACATACTGATTTAAGCCTTTAGGAAACTCTCCAAAGACTGTCCATTTTAATATTTTAGAATAAATAAATTTATACATGAACATATGAATTATTGTGTAAATCTACACCATTTTATTATATAATAATTACTTTTAAACCTTATACTAATAAAAGAAGAGTCTACTTTATTTAAACACTTACTTAATCAAGTTGAACACAAGCCTTTTGAACTGATTTATTATGAATTTTATACAAAAAATCATTAGCTACTTATACCCTATTAAAGTTAAAGAAATTTCTTCACAAAGATCTGGTTCTTTGGAAGTAACTTTAGTGAACGGTAAATTAGTTATCGATTCAGAAAATGCAAACTACAGTTATGGAAGCTTACAACAAGTCTTAAAAAAAGGTTTGATTCATATCGGTCTAGATAACTTACAAAAGTCTGAAAATATTCTTGTTCTTGGCGTTGCTGGCGGAAGTGTAATTAAAACCCTTAGAAACGACTTTAACATTGAGGCAAAAATTACTGGTGTTGAAATAGACCCCGATATTATCGAACTTGCAAACACGTACTTTAAATTGAATAGTATTTCAAATTTAGAGTTAGTTATAGAAGATGCTTTTCAGTTTATAAAAACTACTCAAGAAACCTATGATTTAATTATCATTGATATTTTTAATGACTCAAATATGCCCAATGAGTTGTTTGAAGATAGTTTTTGGATAACAATAGAGCAACTATTAAAAAATAAAGGATTCTGCTTGTTCAACTCTATTTATACCTCTAAAAAAGATATGAATAGAAACCAACAACTAAACACGCTGTTAGAAAACCTGTTTAAATTTAGTAAACAACTAAAAACACATCGAATTAATGAATTATTTATTTTAGAGAAATAACTACTTTTTAAACTCTAAATTCGCCTGTACTAAATCTTCTGGAGTATCAATACCAATCGATACATGAGTAGTTTCAACCATTTTAATGGTTTTATTAAACTCTAAATATCGTAATTGTTCCAGTTTCTCTGTAGCTTCTAAATACTGCATAGGCATTTGCGTAAAGTCTAACAAAGCTTGTTTCCTAAAAGCATATATTCCTTGATGCTTAAAGTATTTAGCTGTACTTTCTTCTCTAACAAAAGGTATGGGAGAACGTGAAAAATACAATGCTTTATTACTTTTATCTACAACAACCTTAACCGCATTAGGATTGTTGATCTCTTCTAAATCGGTAATTTGATGCATAATTGATGCTAAATCTATTTCTTTATTAGTATCGGTTGCATACACCGCTAACAAGTCTGTTAAGGCTTGTAGATGCACATTTGGTTCATCTCCTTGAACATTTACCACAATATCACAATCTATATTTACAACCGCTTCAGCTATACGGTCACTACCACATTCATGTTCGGCAATACTCATAATTGCTTTTCCTCCATTACTAACAACTTCTTCAAAAATAATATCTGAATCAGTAACCACATATACTTCCGAAAATAGCTTTGTGTTTACAGCATTTTCATAAGTACGTATGATAACAGATTTCCCTGCTAAATCTTTCATTAACTTCCCTGGAAAACGTGACGCTTCATAACGAGCGGGTATCATTGCAATTATTTTCATATTATTAGGTATTAGGTATTAGGTATTAGGTATTAGGTATTAGGTATTAGGTATTAGGTATTAGGTAAAATTAATTTATTCTTTTAAAAAAAACAATAGACAAATCTTTTTCGCTATTATCTAACCACATAGTGGACTTTATTCTTTTTATCTGAATTGATTAATTATATTCTCACAAACAAAAACTGATTGTACCACATTGCTAATATTGATATCAATATTAATATGATGGTTGTATATATATAGTCTTTTGAAAATAATAGTTTAGCTTTTTTAATAAGTACAACCAAAGAACAAATAAAAGCTATTGTGGAAATAGTTATTACCCCATATTGTAATTCCGAAGTAAAATGTTCTAAATTTTTATAATAGACAAATATATAGGTTGTGAAAATTGTTAAGGCACTTAAACCACAACAAATAGCATATAATTTATTAAAATTCATAGGTTAATATTTTTTGTTTTATTTTGGTATTCTAGCATATTTCAATTACTGTAGAGTAATTTTTTAAACTTGTTTCCTTTTAAATTTTGATCGAACTTTCTTAAAAAAGAAAAACACTCCTGATAACAACCCCACTACTAATACAATTGCTAAAATCGGTAAAAATATTGCAATAGCTGACATCGCCGTAGCTCCACCAGTTTCAATAGTTGAAACTAACGGATTTGCCAAACCTGCTGTTGTTGTTGTAGATACAGCTCGCGTAGTTGCAATACTTCCTTTAATAGCAGCAGCGGTTCCTCCACCAGCTATAATGGCTAATGACCAAGTTACTATAGGGTCTAAATTTACAGCCGTACTTACTACCACTGCTGTTCCTGCAATTGCTGCTAAGGGAATAGCTATGGTATCCAATAAATTATCAAATACAGGAATATAATATGCGAACACTTCTAATATAGTTGCAAAACCTAATGTGCAAAGAGCAGTAATACTCCCTATCCATTCCCAACTTTCGTTTAAAGGAATTACTCCAAAATAGGATGCCAAACTTAATGTAAATAAAGGAACGAAAATCCGAAACCCCACTGATGCAGCCAACCCTATCCCTAGAAAAATACTTATTAATGTTTCTGTGGTTTCAAGCATTCTTATTGGTTATTGGTTATTGGTTATTGGTTATTGGTTATTGGTTATTGGTTAAGTTGAAAAATATAAACGACAAAACAAAAAACTAATCTACTTTTCTATTTAGTTGTTAGTTGCTACTCATAAAATAAGACTTTAATTATCGGTAAAAAAATCATCTCCAAAACCTATTAAATATAATTTTTCTTCAGCCCTAGTAATTGCAGTATACAGCCAACGCATGTAATCTTTATTTACACCATCTTTTAAATAAGGTTGTTCTACAAACACCGTTTTCCATTGCCCACCTTGCGATTTATGACAGGTCATAGCATATGAAAACTTTACTTGCAAAGCATTAAAATACTTATTTTGTTTAATTTTCATAAACTTCTTGTACTTAGAAGTCTCACTTTCATAATCCTTTTGCACTTCTTGATACAATTTATTACCATCTTCATATGATAATGCAGGAGTTTCTGCAGTAATGGTATCCAATAATAATACCGTTTCAAAAGGTGCCATATTTGGGTAATCAACCATACGTACTTTTACTTCAGCGAATCGAAAACCATATAATTCTTTAAATGAATATATTTCCAATACTTCAATAATATCACCATTAGCTATAAAACCAGCCTCACTATTTTCTTTTACCCAAAAGTAATTATTCTTAACAACCATCAGGTAATCACCAGCATTCAAATCATTTTCTTGAAACAAAATCCTAGTTCGTATCTGCTGATTGTAAATGTTAGCTCGTTTATTAGAACGCACAATAATAGCGGTATCTTCCATACTTTCTGAAGAGTATGATTCATCAATAGCATTTTGTATTTCATAACCATCTTGTAGCCGTACAATATCAGGAAATGAGCCTAAATTAAACTCGAATGAATTAAAATAATTAGTAGCCAATTGCTCACGCAGTAAAGTTGCATTGGTCAAAATACCAGATCCTTCTGCTTGACGCACAACTTCATCCAACTCTATAGAATCAACTTCTTTATTATAATTAAGCGCTAATTTTTGCTCGTCTAAAGCAGGGCTAACATCCAATTTAATTGGCGGTAACTGCGCAGTATCTCCAATAAAAATCAACTTACATTTACTACCGGAATACACATATTGCAATAAATCATCTAATAACGATCCATTTTCAAAAAGTTTAGAATCAGTATTTATATCAGATATCATTGAGGCTTCATCAACAATAAAGATTGTATTTTTATGTTTATTTGGTTGTAGTACAAAACTAACTCCGCCTCCGCTTTTCTTTTTAGGGAAGTATATTTTTTTATGAATTGTAAGTGCTTCTCTTTTTGAATACTTCGATATAACTTTTGCAGCACGACCAGTTGGAGCTAATAACACAGCGCTTTTGTGTGCATTCCACAAACAATTTACCAACGTACTAATTAAAGTCGTTTTACCAGTACCCGCATATCCTTTTAATACAAATAAATTATCATCTTCATTATCTAACACGAAATTGGCTAGCCGTTGTAAGACAACATCTTGTTTTAATGTAAGATCAAAAGGGAACTTCTCTTTTAATAAGGTATGAAATTGCGTATTATTCATGTAATAAATATATTGTAATCAACTGCCTTAATACTACATAAAGCACAGAAATTAAAGCTATTATATTTAATTTGAAGCAAGCTTCATTAGATCAATCCCACTGGTGGGATAAATGTTGTTTTCAAAGATAGTTAGTATTTTTTCTTTTATTACTTTACTGATTGAAAAAAAAATGTAAATTTGTGCAAAGACATTAATTAAATTTTTATAGAAAAATGATAACAATACTTTTAATTGTTTTAACAATAGTAGCAATTTTTGGAATAGTAAAATTGATTGATAAATTTGTGCCACAAAATAAAAAATGGATATTCACTATTCTATTTTGGATCTCTGCAGTATTTATCGGGAAAGCCATATATGACTCAGTTTTGGAACCTATAAAATTTAAAGTAATTAAAAAAGAGCGTTACACTAAAGTAATTAACAACTTAAGAGATATTAGAGATGCTGAACTTGCTCACAAAGCAGTAACAGGTAAATATAATGGTGACTGGAATTCATTAGTTAAATTTATTGACACAGCTAGATATACCTTAACACAACGTAGAGATACTACAATTATAGATATTGAATTATCAAAACAATTTGGTATTGATATGTTTAAAGAAAAAGTTCTTATTGATACTTTAGGAACTGCTTCTGTAAAAGATTCAATCTTTAAAAATTCAGATCGTTACAAAACTATGATGAATATTCCTGGTGCAGATGCAAAATTTACATTAAAAGCTGGTGAAATTGAAAAAGGAAATTCTATGCTTCCAGTATTTGAAGCTAAAATGGAAAAGAAATTAGTTTTAGCGGATCAACCAGCATACTTAGTATTTAATGAATCAGAAACTATTGCCGTTGATGGTGTTAACGGTGCATACATCAGTATTGGATCTATGGAAGAAATTAACACAAATGGTAACTGGCCAAGATACTATGACGAAAAGAAGTAATATAAATTTACTATCTAATAGAATATTGTCCGTTCAAGCTAGCTTGAATGGACTTTCTTTTTGTATACTAGATACAATTGAAAATAATATACTGCTTTTAAAGGATATTCATTTTGAAGAACAAAAAAACCCATTAGAAATAGAAAAGCTATTAGTAGCTGAATTTGAAACTACTTCCTTATTACAACAAGAATTCAAGCAAGTTAATTTAATTCATCAAAATAATATTTGTACTTTTGTTCCTAATATATTTTATGATGAAAATAACTTAGTTGATTATTTAAAATTCAATAATAAAATTTTTGAATCGGATTTTATCGCAACTGATGAAATTGTTTCAAAAGAAATCATGTCAGTATATGTTCCGTTTGTGAATATAAATAACTTCTTTTTCGAACGCTTTGGTAGCTTTGAATACCATCACGCAAGTACGATTATTGTTGAACAGCTACTAAAAGTAGCTACTCCTACAACAAACAAACTATATTGCAATGTTTCTTATACATCATTTGAGTTAATCTCTATTAAAAACGGAGTATTAAACTTTTTTAATTCTTTTGATTTTGACACCAAAGAAGACTTTGTTTATTACGTCCTCTTTACCATTGAGCAATTACAATTGGATGCCGAAATTATTGATTTAATATTATTAGGTGATATCGGTTTAGATGATGAATTATATAGTATCCTGTACCAGTATATCCGAAATATTTCTTTTGGCAGTAGAAACACACAATTTATGGCTAGAGATATAGAACAAAAACCAAAATATGGCTACAATCACTTTAGCTTACTAAATACATTTTAAATGCGAATAATTTCTGGAAAATATAAAGGTAGACGAATTACAGCTCCTAAAAAACTGCCTGTACGTCCTACAACCGATTTAGCAAAAGAATCCTTATTTAATATCCTAAACAATGATTTCTATTTTGACGAAATCACCTTGTTAGATTTATTTTCAGGAACTGGTAACATCAGTTATGAATTTGCTTCTAGAGGCTGTAAACAAATCACTGCTGTAGATGCAGATTATGGTTGTGCTGCATTTATCAGGAAAACTACAGAAGAATTTGAGTTTGATATTAACGTAATTAAAAGCGATGTTTTTAAGTTTCTAGAGCGCGTAAAACTAAAAGCAAATGTAGTTTTTGCCGATCCTCCTTACGATTTTAGTGATGAAAAATTTTCTCAAATCCGCCAATTGGTGTTTGATAATGATATCCTTACTGATAATGGATATTTAATCATTGAACACTCAACATATACAAAATTAGACCACTTAGACAACTTTAGTTACTCTAAAAAGTATGGAGGTTGTATGTTTAGCTTTTTCGAACACCCTCAAGTTAAATCACAAGAAGAAGAATAGTTAAACGGCTAAAAACAACTATCTAAAAAACAGTTATTTAAGATAAAACTCAATTAATTTTCGTAACTTTAAGAGATTAGTTAATTCTCAAAGTTATGAAAAAAATTACACTTTTTTTAATTGCATTAGTTACATCATTTTCATTTTTCGCACAAGACACTTCAGAAATTCTATGGAAAACAGGAGCGTCAGATATTGATTTAACTATCGATCAAGGTTATATTGTTATCTGGACTTGGAGTGATTTAGCAGAACATAATGTTATAAGTTTCTCCGATAGTGAAGAAGTTTTTGAAAGTAAGGACATGAGTGGCTTAGGAGAAGCGTTTAGTCATAAATTCACTAAAACTGGAGACTTCTCATTTAGGTGTACATTTCACCCTCAAACAATGTTCGGGACAATTCACGTACCGGTTTCAGGTATTAAGAATGAGAAACGTAAAAAATTAAGCATCTACCCAAATCCAGTTTTTAATCATCTTAATATATCCTCACCAATAAAAATTAAAAAAATAAGTATCACTAATGTTTCAGGGAGAAAAATTTTAGAAAGAAGTGTACATACTGACAAAATCAATATTGACATGTCAAACTATAGAAATGGAATGTATTTTATACAAATTGAAAGTGATGCTAAAAAACACACCTATAGGATTATAAAAAAATAAGCAGACCATAAGCCGGATTCTGTCCTCTTAAAAAGAGTCCTTATCATTTATCTAGTACTGTAATTACTTACAGCATCAAACCGTTTACCCTCCAACATCGAGCGCACAACTCTCAAGCGCTGGTTTACATAACGTTGCACCACATAGAGTTTACCTGGTTTCACTACAGCATTACCTGTACATACTTTCTGTTGCACTTGTCCGCATCTTACGACGGACGGGCGTTACCCGCTATATTGTACTATGGTGTCCGGACTTTCCTCTCTCCTTTTCAGAACAGCGATAAGGTAGTCTGCTTATCGCAAAAATAGTATTAAAATGTTAATAACTCAGCTTAAAATTCTGAATTCTGAATTCAATATTCACAATTGAATATCTATATTTGTATTGTTAATATTTTTCAATGGAACATTTTGTAGTATCGGCAAGAAAGTACAGACCCAAAACATTTAATGATGTTGTTGGGCAACAAGCTATAACCAATACCTTGCTTAATGCTATTGAAAATAACCACTTGGCTCAAGCACTACTTTTTTGTGGCCCAAGAGGAGTTGGTAAAACTTCATGTGCTCGTATTTTAGCGAAGAAAATTAACCATCAGGAAGGTCACGACGATGAAAATGAAGACTTCGCATTTAATGTTTTTGAATTAGATGCTGCTTCTAACAATTCGGTTGATGATATTAGAAGCTTGATTGATCAAGTTCGCATCCCACCACAAGTTGGAACGTACAAGGTTTATATTATTGATGAGGTGCATATGTTATCTCAAGCAGCTTTTAATGCATTTTTAAAAACGCTGGAAGAACCCCCTAAACATGCTATTTTCATATTAGCAACTACTGAAAAACATAAAATCATACCTACCATACTATCACGTTGTCAGATCTTTGATTTTAAAAGAATCACTGTAAAAGACACTGCTAATTACTTAGCATATATTGCAAAGGAACAAGGTATTACTGCCGAAGATGATGCATTACATATTATTGCTCAAAAAGCGGATGGGGCTATGCGTGATGCTTTATCTATATTTGATCGTGTAGTAAGTTTTTCTGGTAAAACCTTAACCAGACAAGATGTTACTCAGAATTTAAATGTTTTAGATTACGATACGTATTTTAAGGCTACCGATTTAATATTAGAGAATAACATCCCGCAATTACTACTGTTGTTCAATGAGTGTTTATCAAAAGGATTTGATGGTCATCATTTTATCGCTGGGTTAGCATCTCACTTTAGAGACTTATTAGTTTGTAAAAATCCAGCTACCATTCAATTATTAGAAGTTGGTAGTGCTGCTCAAGAACAATATTTAACCCAATCACAAAAAACATCCCAAGCTTTTTTAATTCAAGGAATAGATACTGCTAACGATTGTGATTTAAAATATAAAACAAGTAAAAATCAACGCTTACTCGTTGAATTGTCGCTTATGCAACTCGCCTCTATCACTTTCGGACTCACTGAGTCAGGCGAAAAAAAAAAACCTAAGAACTTTATAATTCCTGCTACATTTTTCATTTCTACCAACACACCTAAAGCTCCAGTAGTAAAAGTTGTACCTAATATAGTTGAAGAACCCAAGCCATCGTTAGCTATACCTGAAAAACCTGTTGTTGAAAAAGCAGTATTGCCAAAATTAAAAACACCTACTTCATCAAAAGGAAAAGTTTCAGGATTATCATTATCAAGTATCCGTAAGAAAAAAGAGCATTTAGACGCTAAGCTTGCTGAGGAAGTACAGCATGAAGTATTGCCTACGGAAGATTTCAAAGAAGAAGACTTAATCAAGCACTGGATAGAATATACCCAAAAGTTAGATGAAGATGGAGCGAAAATAGTCGCTTCTATTTTTGATATTACTGATAAAGAAAAAAGAGAGAAATTAACTATTAAAGGAACAATGATTCATATTGAAGTGCCAAATGCTACTATGCAAATGGATATTCATGGTGCACAATACGGAATCCTTTCTTACGTAAGAAAAAAATTAAGCAACTACGATATTAATATTCAAGTAGATATTAACGAAGAAGCTGTTAAAAAGTATGTATTCTCTGCAGTAGATAAATACGAAAAACTCTTGGAAATGAATCCCGCAATTGGATTGTTACGCCAAGAATTTGGCTTAGACATTAAAGACTAAATAACAAACACATTATGCTAGGATTAAAACTACCTACCGACCCAAGATGGGTAAATATTGTTGAAAAAAACATTTCAGAAATACTTTGTGATCATGCTTTTTGTGAACAAAAAGCTGCTAGCACAGCAATTTCTCTTATAGTTGGTTTCCCTGAATATACTGATTTAGTAAATGAAATGATTGCCCTAGTCAAAGAAGAAATGAGTCATTTTAAAATGGTTCATGATTTAATTATTGAGCGCGGTGAAACTCTTGGTAGAGATCGAAAAGACAATTATGTATTACAATTATTAAAGTTTTTCCCTAAAGGAGGTAGTCGAAATACTCAATTGGTACACCGCTTATTATATGCAGCTTTAATTGAAGCACGTAGTTGTGAACGCTTCCGGTTATTATCAGAAGAACTTCAGGATAATAATTTAGCTGATTTTTACAGAAAACTAATGGTTAGTGAAGCGAATCATTACACTATGTTTTTACAATTTGCCAGACAATATGGTGATGACTTGGATGATGTAAACAAAAAATGGCAAGACTTATTGGTTTTTGAAGCCAATATAATGCAGGACCTTGGTACTAATGAAACTATTCATGGGTAATCATAAAATAATACCTTCGATACTTTGTATTTAAAACAATAAAAGCAGTACATTTGCCGCTGATTAAAAAACGAGTATTTAAATGATATATCCTTGTTAATCAGTAAAATAAAACATCTCATATAATTTAACGAGGTGTGAATTAACACAAAACACCATTTAATTTCGAAACTAGTTTCGAGAAACTAAACCCACTAGTGGGATTTAAAATTGCTTATTATGAAACGTATTAACGAATACAAGAAGTTATTTAATGTTGATAAAGATACTGATCTTAAGGTCTTGAAAAAATCATACAGAAACTTAGTAAAGGAATGGCACCCTGATAAATTTCAAGCAGATGATGAAAAAGCAGCTTTAGCTGATGAAATGGGAAGAAAAGTAATTGATGGATATCACTTTTTAGTAAGTATTAATCCTCAAACTATTAATGCTAACTCAGAAGATTACAAAAAAACAATCACGACTGCTGGTATTTCTGACTTTAACCATAAAGGACAGGTGTTAGAACTTGTTTTTACAGATGGTGCTACGTATGAGTACTTTGGTGTTTCTAAACCTTTATTTCAAAAATTTGTAAATACTGATAAGCAATTGCGTTTTGCTAAGCGTAATTTCTTTAGCGGATTAACGTACAGAAAATCAAAAAGAGATGCTGCCGTTGTAGCATAAGCTCTCATTTAATTTATATAAAAAAACCCAGTTAATGTAAACTGGGTTTTTTTAGTTTAAAACTTGACTAGTTAATAGTTAAATATAACAATAGCAACTATCAGTATAATAAAATTAAAACAACATCCTTGAAAATTAATTGTCACTATAATACAGTGTTTTCACCATACCATCAGACAATCCTATTTTTGGTACATATATTTTTTTTGCGCCAGCCCATTTCATCGCATTTAAATATATTTTTAATGCTGGAATAATAACATCAGCACGATCAGGGTTTAATCCAATTTCAGTAACCCTATCGGCATAAGACATGGCATTGAAAAAGTGATATTGCGAATTTAAATAGATATACGATAGTGGTTTATCGACTGTTTTTCCTGAAAGACGGTGTATTTTATTAATGTTCCCCCCAGAACCAATCATGATAACTTTATCAAGATCTTTAGTGTTTCTTTTTATCCATTCCTTTATATCATCCCAATTGATCAGTTCATCAACCGATTTATTAATTAAACGAACTGTTCCTACTTTAAATGACTTTGAGTTAATAATTCTTCCATTAGAAAATATGGTCAATTCTGTACTTCCTCCCCCAACATCAACATACAAATAATTTGAGTTCTGATCTATAAATGTTTTTAAATCAGTCGATGCTATAATTGCAGCCTCTTTTTTTCCATCAATAATTTCTATTTCAATATCACTTGCTTCTTTTATAGCTTCAACCAATTCCTGTCCATTTGTGGCTTCGCGAAGTGCCGAAGTAGCACAAGCCATATAATTAACTACATCATTAGATTTCATTAACAATCTGAAAGCATTCATGGTATCTTTCATTTTAGTGATATTATCTTCCGAAATAATCCCTGTCGTGAACGAATCTTGCCCTAAACGAATAGGTACGCGGACTAAAGAACTTTTTTTAAACTTAGGCTCTTTACCTACTTCTTCAATTACGTTTGTAATTAATAAACGGACAGCATTCGATCCAATGTCTATTGCTGCATATTTTTTTATTATCATTTTACTACTGTAATTTTATTTACGTAATACTCGTATGTTTTTGCTTGAGATCGTACTGGATTTGCAGTAATCTCTCTATACGCATTGTCTTGATTTTTTGATAAAATTCTTGCTTTGACATTGTCACTCCAGCAAATTGAAAACGTATCAATTAACTCTTTTTTAATATCCTCATCATAAATCGGACAGGTAACTTCTACCCTATTATCCAAGTTTCTAGTCATCCAATCGGAAGATGATATATATACTTTCTCTTCTCCTTCAATTCCAAAAATCATCATTCTTGGGTGCTCTAAATACTTATCTACAATGCTAATAGCTTCTATATTTTCACTCAATCCTTTAACCCCAGGTATCAAACAACAAACACCTCTTACAATCATTTTAATTTGTACTCCAGCATTACTTGCATCATATAGTTTATCTACCATTTTATAGCTAGTGATGCTATTCAATTTTAACTTAATTTGTGCTGGTTTACCTTCTAAGGCTTTTTGAGTTTCAGTTTCAATTAGCATCATAAAACCATTTTTAGCATAATGAGGAGACACTAGTAAATGCTTGTATTTATTTACTATATAATTTGTTTTTAAAAAATTAAACACCTTCCTTAAATCTTTTAAAATATCTTGATTAGCAGTGAATAACGTATAATCAGTATATATTTTTGCTGTAATATTATTAAAATTACCGGTACTAATAAAACCGTATAATTTTATTTTTTTACCCTCTAAACGCTCAACTAAACAAACTTTACTATGAACTTTAAGTCCTTTAACCCCAAAAATTAACTTTATTCCTTCATCCTGCATATTCTGGGCATACTCCATATTTGATGCTTCATCAAATCTGGCTTGTAACTCTATTTGTACCGTTACTTCTTTCCCATTTTTAGCCGCATTGATCAAAGAACTAATGATGTGAGAAATTTTTGCCAAACGATATATTGTGATTTTTATTGTTTTTACTTTAGGATCTAAGGCTGCTTCACGTAAAAACTTAATGGTATATGAAAATGAATGATAAGGAGTGTATTGCAAAAAGTCTTTATCTGCTACTTTTTTAAATAAATTATCATTTAATGATACACCGTTTATAGCAAGTGGTTTTTCCTTTTCATACAACAAATCTTTTCTTCCCATATCTGGGAAGTCCATATAATCTCTACGGAAATGGTATCTCCCTCCTGGAATTACACTATCATTAGCTTCAATTCCCATTTTACCCATTAAAAAGGCTAACGTGTCTGAGGCTATGGTTTTATCATATATAAATCGAACAGGAACACCATCAACTCTCTTTTTAACACTTTTTGAAAGTTTTTCTAAAAAACTTATTCCCAAATCAGATTCAATATCCAATTCTGCATCAAGGGTGATTTTAATCATGTGTGCTTCGATGCTTTCATAATTAAATATATCAAAAATAGCATCTAAATTATATCGAATTAAGTTATCTAGAATAATAATACAATCTTTGTTATCTACTTTAGGCAACACCACAAAACGATACACACTTCTAGGTATTTCCAATAAAGCATACTGATTTTCTGTATCAGAAAGCTTCATTTTCACTGCTAAATATGCCGCAGAATCTTTTAGTCGAGGTATTGGTGTATTGTCATTTAGTACAATAGCCATTAACGCTGGACTTACTTTTTCAATATAAAAATCAGTAATAAATTCTTTATGTACCGGATGTGTTATCTCATCTTCTTTTAAAACATATATATTCTCCTCTTCTAACTTAGCATATACATCCTCTAAAATCGCTAAACTTTTGGATTGCTGTATAATTACTTCTTTGGTAATCATCTCCAATAATTCATCAGCTCTATACACTCCTAATGCCTTTCTACCACTTTTACCAGCTTCAGAAATTCGTTTAACAGTAGCATACCGAACTTTAAAAAACTCATCTAAATTATTAGAAAAAATCCCAATAAAACGTAATCGCTCAAGTAAAGGAACCGATGAGTCTGCCGCTTCTTGCAATACTCTTGCGTTAAATTGTAACCAACTTAGTTCTCTGTTTATATACCTCTCTTTTTGATTTGTCATTTACTTATCTTAATTACAAACATACTATTTCAATTCCTTAGGAAATACTTTATAAACTGTTCTTCCTTTTGTGAGGTTTTTCCATGAATCAATATCAAAATCAATTACTACAAAACCACATGTAGGTACTGAATTAATAGCTGTTGTACCAAATATATTGACAAACTCAGTAACTGCAAAATTATGAGCGAAAATCATTATACTATTTAGCTCGTTATTGCACTTTTTTATCGTTTTTATAAGATTCTCTCCTGAAAAATCATATAATTCATTTATAAAAGTAATATTGATGGATTCTAACTTCCATTTATTTATAAAAATTGTTGCTGTTTGAAATGTTCTTTTTGATGGCGAGCATAAGATAACATCTGGAGGAGTAAATAGCGTATTAGTATGTTTAGCTACTAATTCCGCATCATTAAAACCTCTCTTTTTTAATGGACGTTTTAAATCTGCAACTTGGTGTTTCCAAGAAGATTTTGCATGACGAATTATATATATTCTCCTCATTTTTAACTAGTCATTAATTGTTAATATTACACCACTAAATATAGGTATTATTAACAAATAACCAAAATGATTGTCATATTCTCATTGTTTTAACACTTATTTGTTGTATTTTTATATTCCCTCAAAAATGTAATCGTACATTTTCAACAAAAACTTCATCTGTTTACCCAAACAAAAAACTTCTTTTCATTATAGTAATTTAAAAGCGTCCCAAGTTTAGCTTTGAATGTTTCCTCCGTATGTTATCATTAAATGAAAACATTGGGGACTATGAAAAATATTTATTTAACCACCGTAACATTATTACTATTATTGTTTTCTACAACTAATACTTATTCGCAGTTATTACCAGCTGATGATTTAAGAGATTATGAATTAGGTTGTAATTCAAATAACTACACCGTTTTTGAAGCCTTCTTAGCTGATGAAAATGGTGTTGAATTGGCACCATGTATGGCAGGAGTTCCCGTAAATGCATGGCTTTGGGTAAAATATGAGTCTAACGCTAATTCTACGGTAAGTGCCTTTACTGTATTTGCAGATTTGGTAACAAATTACCAAGATGGCAGTCCAAGCACAAGTACATTTTATCAAGAATGTGTAGATGTATTATCAAGCTCTAATTCTGGTGTTAACCAAGTAAGAATTACTCCTTTATTGGATCCTATTACTTGGAACTGTGGTGATGAATTTATTTTATCAAATACAACATTAGGTTGGGTAACAGCAGGTGGTATAGATTGTAATAATGTTATTATTACAGACTTCAATAAAGCACAATGTGATAATGTTGGTGATATACTTGTAAACGCGCCTTTGGTAGCAAATTTTATATATGATGTAGATTGTTCCTCAGATTTCACTATCGATTTTACTTCTACAACTACTGGAGGTCTAGTGTCAAATACTATTGATGACTTAATTACTAACCCGTACATATATACATGGGATTGGGGGCATCTAGATCCTAACTCTACAACAGGACCTACAGTACCAATGCCATCTGACGCCATATTTAGTCATACTTTTCCTAGTGCAGGAACATATTTTGTTACATTAACCGTAAGAGATACTGATACTCCATTCGCAGAAAACACAACAATTCCAATAGAAGTTATTGTATATCCTCCATTGTCAATAACTGAAACTCATATAAATCTTACCTGTGGAGGTGGTAATGATGGCTCAATTGATATCACTATTACTGGAGGATCAGGAGTATACACCTATGATTGGGATAATGATGGTTTAGAGGATCCAGATGATGACCCTCAAGATTTAAATAATTTACCAGCTAGTGTATATACAGTAATTGTTACAGACGCTAACGGATGTACTGCTCAAAAAACAATTGTAATTACAAGTGGAGATACTACTCCACCAACAGCATCTAATCCAAATGGAATAAATGTTCAATGTATCGGTGAAATTCCGGATCCAAATATTTTGGTAGTAACAGATGCTAATGATGATAGTGGAGTTACGCCTATTGTTGAGTGGGTTTCTGATTCTTCTAACGGATTAACTTGTCCGGAAACAATTACTAGAACTTATTCAGTAACTGATGGATGTAATAATCAAATTTTAGTTACACAAACAATTACTATTAATGACGATACAGACCCTACAGCTTCTAATCCACAACCAATTAACGTACAATGTATTGGAGATGTACCTGTGCAAAATATTAGTGTTGTTACGGATCCAGCAGATAACTGTCCTATCAATCCTG
>JABSPO010000078.1 GCA_013214625.1 Flavobacteriaceae bacterium | reverse complement strand
CAATCCCTACAAACCATGTTAAAAATTGCATTCCAGCTAAAAAACCTGTGAATTTTTTAAACTCTTTACCCAAATTAAAACTACCAAAGGCACGTTTGTCTTTTGGGTGTACTTTATTCAAATTTTTAAGTAATAATTTTGCGTCTAATTCTATTTGTTTTATATCAAATTCAGGTTTACCCGTTATCATCATCCAACCAATATCTTCCCCTTGATTATAAATTTGTTGAAAAGTGGTAAATGGAATATGTAAGTCTGATGAAGGGCCTCCCATCATACTTGCCTCATAAATACCTGCTACTTTAAAATTGATCCCATTTATTTGAATAAATTGCCCTATTGCATCTTCATCTTTTTCAAATAATTGCTTGTACGCATCTTCAGAAATTATAGTAATCTTTTTATTTTCATTGATATCATTTTGATTAATGAATCTACCGTGTATCAGTTTTTTCTTTTGTACTTTATCTAACAAAGGATAGTCCCCGTTTACATTAAAGTTACCTGACTGAAACCCTTTAATAACCACTGCTCCATTTTGATTTCTAGGCACTACAAATTCAATTCCTTCAACTTCTCTTTCAATAGCTTTTGCGTCCTGCAAAGTTAACTGAACTCTTTTTCCTTCTTGAAAGCCTTTAAATGGTTTACTTGTTGTTTGCCCCCATATAAATACGCTATTCGTTGCAAAATCACCAAAAAGTCTATTAAAAGAATTTTCCATACCTCTTGCTGCTCCTAGCAAACATATAAGCAATAAAATACCCCACCAAACCCCTATCATGGTAACGGCTGTCCTAAATTTATTCTTGCGCAGACTATCATATATTTCTTGCCAAGAATCCCTATCTACTAAAAATCTAAACATATTATTCGTCTCTAAGTGCTACAATTGGTTTTATACTTGCTGCTCGTTTTGCTGGGACATATCCCGCAATAGCACCTGCTATTATTAAGGCTATAGTGGCTCCAATAATCAAGCCTGTATCAACACTCGGATTGGTTATAAAATATTCTTTTAAACCATCACCTATCAATTCTAAAATCCCCATACCCATTAATAATCCTAGATACCCAGCCAAAGCGGTTACTATAACAGACTCTAACATAATCATGGTTACAATTGATTTTGGAGTTGCTCCTAATGCCTTTCTAATTCCTAATTCTTTAGTTCGTTCTTTTACTACAAAAATCATAATGTTAGCAATACCTACAATACCTGCAATCAAAGTACCCATTCCTATTACCAAAACCAATATCCCAAGTACCGTAGTCATTTGATTAATTCCTTTGGAAGCTTCCGCCATATTCCTTACTCGAACTGCTCGTTGATCTTTTGGCGATACGTTAAAACGTTCTTTTAGTTTTTTAGTTAATAAATTACTAAAGGAAAGCGCTTGATCAAAATCCATTTCTGGGTTATATGTTAAGTTAATCTGATCTACATAATCATTATTTCCATATATTTTTTGCGCAGTAGTTATAGGCATATATATCATACGCTCTTCATTATCGCCTCCATCATCTCTATACACTCCTACTACCTTATACTGAATCCCTCCTAAGTTTAGGTATTTACCTAAAGCTATAGTTTTAGTAAACAAATCCTCTTCTACTAACCTACCAATAACAATAACTTTAGAATTTTCTTGCAAATCTTTAACGGAAATATACCTTCCTTCATACACCAGTGTTTTCTCTAAATACTGATGATCCGGGTGCACGGCTCTAATAGTATATGAGCTTTTTTCATTTTTATATGATGCGGATAAGTTTTTATATACACGTGAAGTAATATACTGTACCTTATCACCAAAATGCTCTTTTAAATAATCGTAATCTTCATTTTTAAACTGAATATCTCTTCCTGCCTTAAAACCTTTATATGGCTTTGTTGTTTTTCCTGGTCTAATAAATATAGAGTTTTGAGCATCATCTTTAAAAAAACTATTAAAAGTATTCTCTAAACCATTAGCAATACCAAACAATAATGTAAAAAGTAAAATTGCAAAAGACACCGTAAATCCAGAAAGTAAACTTCTGAGTTTATTTTTACTGATACTCTGGAATATTTCACGCCACAAATCTAAATCAAACATATTGAGACGCTCTTACTTGGGTTACAAAACTATCTTCCATAATAACACCATCTTTTAAGCGTATAATACGCTTACACATATTAGCGATATCTTCTTCATGGGTTACTATTAAAATAGTTTTCCCTTCGTCATTTAATTGCTGAATAAACTCCATAATTTCGCAAGAGGTAGTAGTGTCCAACGCTCCGGTTGGTTCATCAGCTAATAACAATTTCGGATTTGCTGCTAACGCTCTTGCAATTGCCACACGTTGTTTTTGGCCTCCCGACAATTCATTAGGTAAGTGTTTAGCCCAATCCGTCAACCCTACTTTTCCTAGATGAAACATCGCTTTTTCTTGACGCTCTTTACGCCCAATACCTTGATAATATAAAGGTAAAGAAACATTTTCTACTGCATTTTTATATGCAATCAAGTTAAAGGATTGAAAAATAAAACCTAAGAATTTATTACGGTATTGAGCAGCTTTTTTCTCGTTTAAATTCTTAATAGGTACATCATCTAAAAAATATTCTCCTTCGTCAGCTTCGTCAAGCATTCCGATAATATTTAATAAGGTAGACTTACCAGAACCTGAAGACCCCATAATAGCGACTAATTCACCTGCTTGAACAGATAAATCAATCCCTTTTAATACATGCAAAGAATCTTTACCGATTGGATAAGATTTATGTAAATTTTTGATTTCTAACATTTTGATTGATGTGTTAGTTTATTTGTGACTTATTTAAGAGATCATTTCGTTTTCACTCGTAATGACGTTTATAAGACTATCATGTTGCTGATTTGTTACAGTTGAAGTGTGAAATAATTGTTAAAATTATATTTAAAAACTCACAAACCCAACTTGATCATATTTTATGCTTACAAAAAAAAGCGACTAGAATTACAATTGTAATTCTAGTCGCTCTGAAATAAATATTTCTAAGCTTAGTTAATTCAGGTTATTAATCTCTCCTATTTTTGTTATTTTTTCGTTAATCAAATTTACATACGCTCTTAAATGTTTAGGTATATTTCCTGTTTTTAAATCTAACAACCAAGATCTATGCTGAAAACCATCTTGATACTCTAAATAAATCCCTCCCCAGTCACCAGCGTCCGGAGTACCATAAGTTATTGTTTTTGTGTTTAACAACGTTAATGGAAAGTCAGACAATATATCATTTGTTTTAATTCCATCCGCTCCTTTAAATTTTTTAAAATTACCTTTATAAAACTCTCCAGAAACAGGGTATCCGTCAACTGTATCTTCTAATAGCGTAACATCAATTAGTCTAAATATTTCCACACATGCATTACCTTGACATTTTCCGTAATACCTCCCAAAAGTTATTGTTGGACCTCTATTAGTTGATGCGTTTGAATCACTTGCTGCGACTTCAATATTTGAATCAACGATTTTTGCTATTATCTCAACATCTGGATTTTCAATAAACAATTCCCCTTCGTTTTCACACGAATTAAACAAGAACAAAACAAATACAATTGATAAAAATAGTTTGAGATTTTTCATAATATATAGATTTACTGGTTAAACCACTTTTACCACATATCATAAAAAAAAATAAATATTACAATCTTCTAATCATGTGATTGTAATTTTGGGGAGAGTACACAAGTTACGAAATAAACAGTCAAAATCCTAAGTGGCAATCAGTTACACTTGTGTTTTTAACAAAAAATTATATTTAAATTCTAAACTTTATTTGTTTTTATTCTTAAAACTTCTATAAATAAAAAAGCCAACAATAGCCACCAAAATATAAGGTACAGCCATTAAATACACAATACCATCATTTACGCTTTTAGCCAATGAGTTATCATCCATACCTTCTAACTGAGCTCTACACATAGCGCATTGGGCATTTGTAGAATTAACAATTAATAATGAACAATTAATAATTAAAAAAAGCTTCAATTTACTAAACATAATAAGGAGATATCATTACATAAACAACCACTCCTGTTACAGCAACATACAACCACAGTGGAAAAGTTATTCTGGCAATTTTTTTATGTTTATCAAAACGTTGTGCTAATGCTTTTACATAGGTTATCAATACCAAAGGGATTACTGCAATTGACAATAATATGTGTGTTAAAAGAATAAATAAGTACACATATTTAATCACTCCTTCCCCACCAAATTTAGTGGATTCAGAAGTCATGTGATAGCCTATATACAATAACAAGAAACAAACAGATAGCGCAATAGCTAACTTCATTAAACGTTCATGAGCAACTCTATTCCCTTTTTTAATCATTATTACTGCAGCAACTAGTATTATTGCTGTAAAACCATTTATAGTAGCATAAATCGGTGGTAAAAAAGTTAATGGATCAACATTCAATCCAAAATCTTTAAGTTTCACAAAAAACAAAAGCCCTACTGCTACTGGGATTACTATTGATAGTATCCAAATCCATTTATTGTATTTCTGTTCTGTTGCGTTTTGTGTGTTCATTTTTTATAAATGGTTATAAGTTTATTAGTTTAGAGCTTTAACCTCTTATTTTACCCCAAGCCTTTATGCGATTTCTCCTACCGTCGAAATGACATTTTAATATTATTGTGTACTTCGATATAAATTTCACTCATTTCAATCGTGAAATTTACTAGAAGTGACGGTTGATTATTATTCTTTTAATAGTTTTAAAATATCTTGTTTCAATTCTGTTAATTGATGGTATGACGTACCAATCACTTCTCCTAATTCATCTTTACTAGTTTCTGTAATTCCTCGGTAGCATAGAATAGGATTTCCATATTCATCTTTTCTTGAACGAATAAAACCGTTTTTATCCACCAATGCAAACATTCCTGAATGCTCAAATCCTCCAGGCGCTTTATCTTCCATGGCCGCATACAAGTTAAACCCTTTATTAGCCAGTTTCATGATGTCATCATGACTGCCAGTAAGCATTTGCCAGTTCTTAGACTTAATACCGTGAGTAGCTTTATATTCCTTTAAAATTGATGGTGTATCATAAACTGGATTAATAGTAAAAGAAGCTATTGCAAAATTCTCTAAATCTCCAAACTTATCTTCAATTTGTAACATACTTTCAGTCATGATAGGACAAATAGTTGGGCAAGTAGTAAAAAAGAATTCTACCACATATACTTTTCCTTCAAAAAATGAATTTCCAAGTTCAAGACTATCCTGGTTTCTGAAATTGAATTCTGGTACTTTACTGAATTTCACCAATCCTGAATCCGTATTAGTTGTCAGCACTCCTATCTTTACTTTATTCAATCGGTTACCTTCAGTAATTGTGTCATTAGAAATACGATCAATTATTTTTGGGACAACAAAGATTCCGAAAACTAAAATGATAAATGTAATTCCTATATATGATTTATTATTCTTCATCTTTTTGATTTATTTTTAAAAAAGAATCCCTTCTATTAATTGTATAATTACTCTTTAAAGCTGCATTGTATTCAAATAACAAAATGGTAACATCATTATCCATTATTTTATGTAATACGGAAACTGAAGTTGCATCATAACCAAAACAATTATTCAGTTTTGAATCGTCCGTTGCTCTTACTTTTTGTTCTTTATCAATTATAAAAGTAAAATCTGTTCCTAAATTAGCATCTAAATGCATATCAGTGTTCAAAGAGTTGTACACCTCATTAATCGCTTCCGTAGTCCCAAATGCAAACTCCCATTTATTAATTTCAGCATAGCGCGATAATTCAACTATGATTTCGTCTACTTGAGCTTCTGCTCCATTAGGAAGTAGCATTAGCATTTGAAAATCTTCATCGGAACTATGAATTCCCTTGTATATTTTTTCGTGTAAATTATATACATTAATTTTTCTATCGGTTAAATCCGATCCTAAAAACCCTAATACGGTCAACTTATCTTTTAACTGAACCTTATCCCCTTTTAAATTTTTAAAGGCTGATACTTCTTTTACATCATGTGAAACCACCGGTAAAGCCGAAAAGTTATATACTCCCGTTGCGAAGAAAAGGTAAATGATTATCGGACAAATAAACAACAGTCCTAGGATGATCTTTTTTTTATTCAAAACTATCTATTTTTCACCCACTAGTGGGTTTTTATTACAAAACACAGCTTAGTATTAAGACATAAGAACCTAGATATTGGACTTATGTTTTTAACTGCGTAAATTATTTAAAGTACAAAAATAAAAAAGACGGCTATAATAACCGTCTTTTTTATTTATTAATATGTATTCATCTACTAAAAATCTCTAGTGACAAATGATGATGTCATGATTTCATAAATATAACCACCTTCTATTAAGATAATAAAAGAAAGATATAGTATTAAGAATATCCCAGTCCATACAACAGAACGTCTAAACCATTTTGCTTCTCCATCCATGTGCATGAATGCCCATGTAATATAGTATGCCTTGTATACTGTTAAGATAATGAAAATCCAGTTTAAAATTTTCATCCCTACTATTCTGTTCTGAACTAAGAATTCTGGCTTCCAAAGTCCTAAAGCAACTTCAAAAATTGTTACTGCAGATAATAACCAAAATACCATCCATATTTTACTGATGTTATTTTTTGGTTTTAATAGTCCGAAAAAGAAAGGTTGTACTTCTTGTGCCATCGTTATGCTTTTAAATCGTTATCTATTTTATTATAAAAATTAAGTAAATCGCGCTGGGCGAATTAAACTAGGTAGAAGAATGTAAATACGAATACCCAAACTAAATCTACAAAGTGCCAGTATAAACCAACTTTTTCAACCATTTCATACTGTCCTCTTCTCTCATAAACACCCAATACAACATTAATAAAAATGATAATGTTTATTAAGATACCTGTAAGTACGTGAAAACCGTGAAAACCTGTAATAAAGAAAAAGAAATCAGCGAATAACGGATGCCCATATTCGTTTTCTCTTAAGTTCGCTCCTTCTACAGAACGCACTCCCTTATTTAACATCGTAATAGACTCTGCTCTACTTAATACTGTTTTCTCACCAGCTTCAGTTAATTGTTGTGTTCTAACTCTTAAGTTAGGGTTCGCTGCAAATGAGTTTACAACATCTTTCATTGCATAAGGAGGTAAAGCTGCTTCTTCCTCATACCACAGACCTTTATCACTCACATGTTGCGCTCTATCAACTGCAGTAGCGACTACAAAAGTATTCATCCGAACTCTATGACCTTCTGCATCTGTGAACTGTAATAATTTCCCTGATTTAGTTGTTACTGCTCCGTAACCTCCTGCAATGAAGTTTTTCCACTCCCATGCTTGAGATCCAACAAAGATTACACCACCAATAATAGTCAAGAACATGTATGTTATTACCTTGTTCTTGTTCATATGATGTCCAGCATCAACCGCTAATACCATTGTTACAGAAGATGCAATTAACACAAATGTCATTAATGCAACATATAACATTGGTGCATCTACACCATGTAAAAACGGAAAGTGATTAAACACTTCATCGGCAATTGGCCATTCTTCTATAAATTTAAATCTAGAAAATCCGTAAGCAACAATGAATCCAGAGAATGTTAAGGCATCAGACAAGATGAAAAACCACATCATCATTTTACCATAACTAATCTCGAAAGGCTTCCCGAAACCTTTACTTGTATCATGTCCAGAATTTACAGCTACTGTAGCTCCCATACTATATATTTAATTATTGAATTATAAAATTTTCTTAAAAAAACAAAAATAAGTATTTTTATTATCTAACGAAATAGAAAAACAAAAACAAATACACCCATAGAAAATCTAAAAAGTGCCAAAACATTACACCAAGCTCTAATCCAAGTGTTTGTCCGTTACCATAGCGTTGTTTGTAATGATTATAAACTACAACTAACAGCACTATAAAGCCTGAAAACAGGTGCGCCATATGCAGTGATACCAATATGTAAATAAACGAAATCACAACGTTACTTGTTGGTCCTGTAAAGTTATATCCGAATTCATTAGTCATGTATGAAAATCCTTGCAGTTGAAAAACCACAAATGCAACACCCAAAATCATTGTTGTTAACAACAAGAACATCCCTTGCTTATTCTCGCCTTTTTGAATTGCATTCTTTGCCATATGAATTGTAACACTACTAATCAGTATTGCTATTGTGCTCCATAATAACATTGGTGGTAAATCAAAATCTTTCAACCAATCTGGTCTTGAACTACTTACTACATACGCACTAGTTAACCCAGCAAACGTCATCGTCATGCTTATCATAGCAAACCATAACATTGTTTTTTTAGCTCTTCCGATTTTCTCTTTTTCGGTTCCTTGTGTTAAATCCATTCTTTATTGTAAAAATTTATCTACTATATATACTATTTGCAACAGTGTAATGTACGAAACACTCGCCAACATTAATTGTCGCGCTGTCTTTGCATCCATACGTTTGAACAGTAATATTGCGTAATACAACATTCCTAATCCTAATATAAATACGATTACTGCTGCAACTATTGATAATTTTAAATCACCTGTAAAACCAAACACTGGAATTATCGATGCTAAAATTGTCCAAATTGTGTACATGATAATTTGTACTGCAGTATTTTTATCTTTCTTTCCTGTAGGCAACATAAAGAACCCTGCCTTTGCATAGTCATCATACAAAAACCAACCAATAGCCCAAAAATGCGGGAATTGCCATAAAAATTGCATTAAAAACAATGTCCCTGGCTCAATACCAAACTCATTAGTCGCTGCAACCCAACCTAACATAAAAGGAATTGCTCCTGGAAATGCTCCAACAAAAACTGACAGAGGCGTCTTTGTTTTTAATGGCGTATACAAGCTCACATACATAAATATGGAAATTGCACCAAACATTGCTGATTTAGGATTTATCAAATACAGTGTTACTAAACCAATTATCGTTAATAACGTAGCAATAACAAAGGCAGCTTTAACAGATATTGTTCCTAAAGGAATAGGCCTGTTTTTAGTCCTATCCATTAACTTATCTAAATCGCGTTCAATGATTTG
Source organism: Flavobacteriaceae bacterium (assembly GCA_013214625.1). GTDB lineage: Bacteria > Bacteroidota > Bacteroidia > Flavobacteriales > Flavobacteriaceae. Next base: position 14,580 of record JABSPO010000078.1, on the reverse strand, counting down.
ATTATACGCATTGGATGCTCCAACCATGCAGTAACCACCAACAGCTAACATAGCCAATACTACAAAATCCACTTCTTTACCTACAGCAATTAAATACCCTGCAACAGATGAAAAGACTACACTAATCGCTAAACGATGTTTTGTGATAGCCTTAAAATCCTGAAACAGATTTGATTTTATACTAATTCCTGTAGTGTTCAATGTATTATATACTTAAAAATTGACTGCAAAATTACGCCTTTTTATCGAATTTAGACAACTGTCTATTTATAACTTTTTTAAATCATCTCACAACGGTAATTGGAGTGGTTCTTATTAAGATATTTCCCTATGAAACCTTACAGGTTTTGATCATCACATATGTTTTTAAAGTAGAACATCTATATTTTACTACATACTTATACTTTTTGAAAAGCTAAACCTCACTGATGACTTAATAGTCAGTATAATTATTAAACAAATCAGTTCTAAATCCAAGATTAAACCACGTTGTATTCTTCTCAAAATCTACTGGAGCATTTTGTGGAGAAAAACTACGTTGCGTTACATTTATAAATGCTTTCAAATTAGTTGAAGGGTTCACCAAATATCCCGCTTGCAAGTCGGCAATAAAAACATTAGCGGTATCTCCTTGTAAAATCGTAATACCATTATCAGAAGGGCGTAAATCATTATTCACATAAATATCTCCTCCATAACTAACACCATCTCCTTTATCCAATCCACGCTGTCCATAGATTAATTTAGCCATACCATACCAACGCTTGTAGTTGTAATGACCTATACCTATCACCTCTCTGAAATTCGCTCCCCACAAATGTGCCATTGACTGATTATTATGCCCGTAGTTTAACAACAACTCATCATGTGAATACGTATAAGGGCGCACTTGGTTATATTCTACTTGAAGCATTAAATTTTTCACTTTAAAAGCGTTGTAATATTTCACTCCTACTTGATATCCTAATTTGTTTTTCCAGCTTTTTTTCCCGCCAAAAATATCTTTTGAAGAAAACTCATCAATAATTAATTGCCCGTACACATTAACCTTATTGGACACCTTATACTTTCCACTCAATCCAATCAATGCATTACCTGCTCTTGATCCTGTGGAAAACTCAATAGCTCTATAAAATATAATCGGATTTAAATAATTAACATCAAACCCTCTATTATTGTTATTAGTCCACAATACAGATTCAAAAAATCCAACATTTAATTTTTTAGATACATTCCAACTCAAAAAATGTGTTGCCATATACTTACTTCCGTAAGCTCCATCTGCCGTAGCCTCTGGACGCACATCTTTTAACCACATCCAAGTATTGGTATATTTTATTTTCCAAAAAGACGTGTTCAATTTCAAAAAAGGGTGCGGACTTGCCACATCACTTACAAGCAAAGACCTATAACCATCCCCTATAAAGTTTTTACCGTGTCCGAATTGAGCTGTAAACATTTTACTTGCACGGTACGATAAATATCCTTCCGCAATTGGATAATCATAGGCATCATCTCCATGAGGCTTAGCAATACCTCTTCCAGGCACTATAGCTGGATTTCCTCCATCAGGTTTTATACTTTCAGCATATGCATTCACATAGTCTGAAAAGCGACCTTGACTCTCGAAAATACTAGCCGAAAAACTTAATTTCTCACCTAATCCACCTTGCACATTTATCGCACGTGTATTATTATATGTATAAGACAACTCACTTTGCAGATCTTTCCCTAATTGCAGATCAGCCACCACATCTGCAGTAAACCAATAATCCTTTCCTTCAAATGCAATTAGATGCTCATTCCAAAACTTTTTACCCAACCATGTCTTTTTATCCTTTTGAAGTAATGAAACATTAGTTTCAAAATCGTAATATTTTAAAACATCTGAATAACTATATGGTTTTACAGCCGTGTGTGAATTTGCTCCTACTATATTGATATTGTAATCAAACTTCGCATAGTTCTGATGTGTAAAAGGTATATTTAATCCGCTTTTATATTTTTTTGTGTTTCCACCTCCTAAATTTATAATACTATCATACTCCATCGCAGCAGCTTCCAACTTATTTCTTGGTTTTTTAGAAGCGCTCTCATCAATTTTAGAGGGAACCCATTCCAATGAAGGAACTAATACCTGCATCGCATATTGTGTATACACTGCCTTTCCATCATAAGTAGCAGCTGTTATTCCTGGAAATTCACCAAAAACCCTTTCAACCTCCTCTTTTAACTCAGCATACGCGGCATTAGCAAATATGACTTTAAACTCACCTTCTTTTGTAACCTCAAACAAGATATCCATTCTCCCCTCATAATTGTCTTTCTCAATTATTTCTGGCATCATAAATAATTTCGAGAATGCCTGCTGAACATTTACCTTAAAACATTCTGGTAATTCAGAAATTTCTGTCATTTCACAGGCAGGAAAAACAGGATACTTTTCATAATTGTTTATCGTTTGTGAATACGACAATACTCCAATGAATAGAAATATAATAAAAGATGTAAATTTCATGTGATTTATTTGATTCAGCGAAAATACAACAAATACTTTTTACCCGCTTTTGGAGCATAAAAAAAATCCTACTCAAAGAACAGGATTTAACACATTTAAAGAAAACATAAAACAATATTTATAAACATAATATAGCAAAGAAACAATTTAGTTATTACAGTAAACTAACTAATAATACACTAGTACTAATCATTCCACTTGAAATACAACCGGGAGCGCATAGGTAACACTAACCACTTTAAACCCTTGTTTAGCTGGCTTCATATTGGGTAATGAACTCACCACCTTAATAACCTCTTTTTTCAATTCAGGATGTGCTGCTCTTGCTCTAACGTTAACTACCTGTCCTTTTGTATTTATTACAAATGTCACTAAAACCTTTTGCCTTCCACTTATTCCATATTCATTAGCTATTTCAGTATTAAACACTTTTTTAATATGTTTTTTAATTTTTTGAGACATACAAACAACTAGTTTTTTCTTATCCGTAAAAATTTCACAGCCTGGATAAACCGGCATATCACTTACTAGGGAAATAGGTATCGGCTCTACTACCTCTTCCATCTCCTCTACCTCAATATCAATCACACGGGGAACTCTATCAGGTATTGCTGAGGAATCATAAATTACAACAGGCAAAACATCGGCATCATCATCAACAACCATAATAGTAGTTAATTCCTGAATATGAACTCTTTGCACTTGATCCAAAAGCTTAGGGGGTTCACGTTCTATAATAAATTCAGGCGGGACAATATTGTCATCTGAATACATATCAATAATTGATTTACGAACTACAACATCCTTCTTTTCAAATTTCATTTGAAACAAACCAAATACAACGAGCAACACTGTTACTAAACCTGCTTGAAAATAAAGACCATAGCTTCGTTGTACACTTGACAAACGCTTCTTTTCCCTCAATGAAATTTTTAGTTTTTTGACACCCTTTTTTATTTTTTCAACATGTTGTTTCATAACTCAGTGTTATTAAATTTAAAAAAACACCTTTATTAAACATTCTTTAGACGTAAACTGCAACTTACTCCTGAACAATTAATACACTATATAATATACAATAAGTATTCCAAACAAACAAAAAGAACACACGCCCAAACACCTATTTATAAAGACATTATAAGCGATTATAGCAACAAACAAAAAGACTACCTTTTAAGATAGTCTTTTTGTTTAAAATATTAAATATTGACATTAATCTACTTTAAAAAGTAACGGTAAAGCATAAGTTACATTTACTTTTTTATACCCTTGTTTAGCTGGCTTCATTTTCGGTAAAGACATCACAGCTTTTACGGCTTCTTTTTGCAATTCAGGATGTGGCGCTCTTGCTTTAACATCTACAATATTGCCTTCGTGATTAATTGTAAATACTATTGTTATTTTCTGTATTCCAGTAAGTCCATTTTCAGCAGCTATATCACTATCGAACTTTCTTTGAATATGCTTCGCTATTTTTTGTTGAAAACACTCGAATTTTCTTTTTTTATCAGAAAACTTATCGCACCCGGGATACTCAGGGTAATCACTTACTAGTGAAATCGGAATTGTATCAATTACAACCGGAGCCTCTACAACATCAACATCAACAACCGCCATTGGCTTATCAACTATCACCGGTGGTGTTTCTATTAAATCAACTAATACTTTACTATCGTTTTCTATAATTTCAAAATTATCCAAAGATTTTGGTTTTGTTATTACAGCTTGCGTTTTAACCTCCTTTGGAATATTTTCTTCAATAATGAAGTCAATAGGAGCAGCTTTTATCACCTCTCCAATATCAATTGGCGGCAACTCAATCTCTACAGGACTCGTTACAAACTTTAACTGAAATACTCCAAACACAATAAACAAGGTTGCGATTAAACCTATTTGAAAATAGAGTCCGCTGTTTTTTCGTAAATTTGCTTGGTGCTTCTTTTCTCTTAAAGAGAGTTTTACTTCTTTAGTAGCTTGCTTTTTTTTTAGCATGTTTAAATTCATAATTATATGGTTTTAGTTAAAAGAATCATTACAGTTTTTCTTTCACTTAAATAGCGCCAACTTTTATGTTAAGAAAAACTTAATGTTAAGAATTCTAAACACAAGAAGTGTACCAAAAAAAAACCCGAGCATTGCTCGGGTTTTTTAATTATATAATTATGTATTAAATACTATTTACTTAAATCCACAAGTGAGATTAATCTTCTACTTGGAAAATTACTGGAATAGAGAAAGGCATTTTAACTGCTTTACCTCTTTGTCTACCAGGTTTCATTTTAGGTAATGATTTTATTACACGAATCATTTCTTTTTTTAACTCTGGGTGTGGAGCTCTCGCATTCACCTCTACAACATTCCCTTTTTTATCAACCTTAAAACCAACAAATATTTTCTGGCGACCAGTCAACCCTAAATCAGCAGCTAAATCTGTATTGAATTTTTTATTAATAAACTTTGATATCTTATCAGACATACATTTTTTACGCTCTTTATTGTTCTTTTTTCTTTCACAACCAGGAAAAACAGCAACGTTTTCAATAATTGAAAAAGGAACCTCTACATCCTCTTCTACTTCCTCTACTTCAACTTCTTCGATCTCAACAATCTCTTCATTGTCATCCGTTTCAGTAGATTCTATTACAGTCTCCTCAATTTCCTCTTCATCTTCAACTATCTCAATAACTTCTGGAGCTGCTGGTGGTGGTGGAGGTGGTGGTGGTGTTTGTAAAATCTCCGTTAACGGAATCTCTTCATCATCTATGTCACCCATATCAAGCGAAGCAATATCGTAGTCTATTTTATCGTATGTTTTATGATTTAATACTAAAAAAGTAATTAACATTACAGCAGCAACACCAACAGCGTAATAAAACGAGCTGTTTTTTTTGATATCTGCCTTAGGATTTTTCTTTAATTCCATTATACTTTATATTTATAGACGCTAAAATAACCAAATATTAGTGAAATACGCAACTATTTAACTGAATTTAACGCCCTATACTTTTTAATTTGATATAGTAAAACTACCGCCATTAGTATCCCTAAGCTATTTGCCAATACATCATAGACATCTCCTGAACGTGCTTTTCGCAAAAACTCCTGAAGTAATTCTATACTAAGCCCTACAAAAAAAGCCAACAAAGACGCTTTAAACACACCTTTAAAAATACTCTTTTTAAATTCTAGCCCTGAAAAGCACCCAAACCAAACTAATGTAAAAACAAAATAGATTCCGAAGTGCACCACTTTATCTAAATTATTTATAGAAATTCTTACAGGACTCTGAACCTTTATTAAACTAATAACGTACACAAATATTGTGTACGTTATTGCTAATAGTAATAATTTTTGCTTACTTAAATTAAGCACCAATTAATTCTTTATATGCCTCTACAGTTAATAACTCTTCTAATTGAGAAATATCACTAACTTTTACTTTAACCATCCAACCATCTCCATAAGGATCTGTATTAACTTTTTCTGGCTCATCTTCTAATGACTCATTAAACTCAATAATTTCTCCTGCAATTGGCAAAAACAAATCCGAAACAGTTTTAACCGCTTCAACAGTTCCAAAAACCTCTTCTTGTTCTANNGTTTCNTCTAAAGTATCTACTTCAACATAAACAATATCACCCAATTCTTTTTGAGCAAAATCAGTAATCCCGATTGTTATTACATCACCATCAACCTTGATCCACTCGTGATCTTTTGTATATTTTAATTCTTCTGGAAAATTCATTGTACTGTATGTTTAATATTTTTAATTCTTGACAAAAATAATTTTTAGTTCTGACTATTCAAACTTAATGCTAATTATTTCTAATTATTTGATAATTAATTACCAAAATTATATCGTAATGTAAATCCTCCCCTCATAGTTGTTTGCGGAAATGACGTTGATATTTCTGATTCTGAGAACGTATAATCAAAATAAAATAATGTAGTTAAGTTCTTACTCAAAGCATAATCAGCTTTAAAAGTACCACTCCATAAGGTCTGTCCTGCTGTAATTTGATTGTTATTAATGTCTAAATAACGTACGATAGTTTTATTCTTACGTAATGACACATCCAATTTAAAGTTTAAATCTCCTGATAGTGTTTGCTTCTCTCCTAATAATCGTGTTTTAAACTTTAAGTCTTTTATTCTATACCCTAACCCTAAAACATATTCTTTTCCTTTTATTTCAGTCAACAAACCATTGTCTAAACTTAATGATAAGGCTCTGTCCTTTTTCATTTCAGCACTTAATTTAATAGAGTTTTTCATTTCCATATCCATTTTAAATAGCGGACTAAATTGCTCTGTTAAGTTAACATTAGATAAAATTGTTGCGCTTTTAATATTCCCTGCTTGATCTATATTATTCCCAGGATCAGCTTGTAATTCTAAATTTGTTCTAAATTGATTTACAGTATAACCAGCTTTATATCCATGAGCTACTGAAAAACGTTTAAAGTTACTCTTAAACCATTTCACTTCCATCAACCCAGTATACTTCATTGACCAGTTTGGTAATGGCACATCTCTGAATATTCCAGTTTTCTCTTTACTCACATCCTTACCTGAATACGCAGCTAAAAATGACGGCAATAATACTTGCTGACTTGTTTTACCATAACCAATAGGATATCCTTCAGAATCTAAATTAGCAATATTACCCACATCAATACCAGCTTGTCTAGCCAATCGAAAAGCAATTTCTTTCCTATTAGATTTAAACGACTCGAAAGTTTCCGATCCCGTTTCATCACTTTTCGTAAATGCTGTTTTGATTAAAATGGTAGATATGTTAAAATTACCAAAGGTGTTTGGCGTTAACGCTTCATACGTTCCGTTTAAACCATTAATATCTGCCCCGTTAATTATATAGTTTTCTGTATAATTATGCTGATATGTTCTATTAGCATTTAAATCGATTTTTAACTTTTTAATAGGCTCAATATTTGCAGTAATACTTAATTGCTTATTCTTTGAACTTGTAAATTGATCATTAAAATCTGGATACAATGTCAACCATCCTTTCTTAGCAGCTTCGTGACGTAAATTATCCGATTGCGTCCCAAATGTATATCCTAACGATGGCTTTAACGTACCAAAGAAGCCTACATCATTTGTATACCCAGGAACATAACTACCGCTATTCTCTGTATATTTTACTTGAATTTTTTTAACTGAAGTCACCATTCCTACTCCAAAATTGAATAACTTATTAGAAAAACTAGCTTTTGGCTTCGTTCTAGCTTTAGCCTTAATCTCTCCTAATTGCGCTGTCAAGGTTTTTATTTTCTTATCTACTTTTAACTGTTTACTTTCTGATAAAGAATCTTTTGCCTTGAAACGCTCTAGCTTCTTCGTTTTCCTCTTTTTTTTAGGCTTTAAAGCTCTTGCATAGGTTTTTTTGAAATTCTTCTTTTCTAAGCCAATATACTTGTAAAACTTCTTCATATCCAAAGAAGAACTCAAATCATGTGTTTGTCCGTTTTGAACTGAATTACCTAAATTAAATGTATTTCCTGTTGCTACTCCAAATTCATCTTGCTCCTGAACTGCAGTCAATCCATCAGACCCTTTTTGCCATTGAAAATCTCCAGTATATGAATAGGCAGATTTCAAGAAGCTTAGCATTGGTAGTTTATCTAAAGGCAACTCATAATTTACCTGAAATTGTTGTGAATGTAAATTAGGATCTCCTGTTTCAAAAAAACCATCCCAAACTTTGTTCTCTTGATTAATAAACCCAGACTTATCAATATAATTTTTAACAATGTTATTACGGGTAGCAGAAAAATTAAAGCGTAATTTCTTCGTTAAATTATGCTGAATATTATACTGCCAATCAAACATATAATTACGTTTATATAAATCAGGTAACGGAATTCCTTCAACATCATTCACGTCTCTAAAACGCTGTTTATTATATAGTCTAGAGAAATTAGAGTTAAAAGAAATATTTGATGGTAATAGATTGAAGTTTATATCTTTTAATATTCTGTAATACTTACTCCTATTAGTGAATTTCATTTTCTTTAACGGTTCAATAGATTTTTCCGGAAAGCCAAATCCATACGTTAAACCAGTTCGTACATTTTGTTCCAAATAATTCTGAACTTCATAATCACGGTGATTCACTTGGTTATAAGAATACGATGCTGTAAAATTCTCGATATCATAAACTCTTGGTTTTGCGTCACCAGTACGTTCTTTCCTTACTCCAATAAAGTTGATGCTTTTTCTTTTTGTATAGTCTTCCGCACGTTCTTTATAGAAATCTTCATTATCTGGATCTTGATCTATAATCGTTTGTAATTCCAAATCTTGATACAACGGATCATATTTAGGTGTAATTATCTCTTCACCAATCCCATAATTAAATGGTATTTTAATCCCCCATTTTTTAGGTAACAACTGCCCGATGTTTAAATTTGTTACAACATCATATTGTTTTACATCATCTCTACTTCGTTCATTTGGCCCTTGCTCTAACGAACCAAAACCTATAGTGCTCCTTTTTCCAGAAGCAGACACTGTAGCAAAGTCAGCAATATTAGCATCGGCACTTAACAAAGCTGCCCAACCTCCTTTATTATCCATATCAGATAAACGTAATTCATTAAACCACACTTCTCCACTTACAGGGGTATTGCTATTGTTTTTTACTCCAAGCATTAAATTACGAATACTCCCTAAACTAGGATTTCCTTTAATTGCGATTCTGTATTTCGTATTATCATCTATTCGAGTATTTGGCAATCCATCACTATCGAGGTTTAAATACTCAACAAAACTTCCTGATTCAGAAACGTCAAAATACCTAATACCTGCAGTTATACCAGAAGTTGTAATTCCCGCGGCTTTAATTTTTTTTAAGATATCTAATTGTAAATCTATTTCATTTTCAACTGGCCAAACTTCAGTTGCCGATACACTAGCAACAGACGGCCTTAACGGAACTTCTATTTGGTAATAGTTATTGGTTAAATCCCCACCCATACGAATAAAAGCAGCTAAATCCCTATCTCCAAGTATTTCAGCATCAGAAAAATTTTCAGCATGGATAAACATTCGCATTTTTTTAAACTGCAACATGTCTATACTGATGTTTTTATACACCGCTCTTGAATCTTTCACCTCTAATTCATTTACACGAACTGATAAAGACTGCTCATTTTGACGCAACACCGAATTATTGCTAAAGATCTCTTCCAACTCAATTCCTGGAGGCATTACATAACTAGGATTTTCTTGAGTATTTACAGCTCCTACTTCAAAAGAAGTTGGGTCGTCTACTGGATCATCTGTACCTTCTAAGGATTGCGTGTATGTTCTCCAGTCTCCTCTTACTAACTCCAATGTTCCAAAACGAAGTACTACATCTTCATTAAAATCACTTAAAAACATACGCATAAATCGTATTGATCTAAAATCACTTATACCGTTAACTGACTGCGCATGCGCCCCTCTAAGCGGCACTCTAAACTGAATCCATCGCACTCCTTTTGTTGTGCCATTGGGCAACGATACATTTCTTGTTTTAATATCTCTAACGAAATTTGAGTTTAAATCCATTCCAGGAGTAATATCCAATTCATATTGATAATAACTATCTATGGTATTCATGGTATTATCTCTATTCAAATCCTCAACATCTGGTAATGTAGTAGAGCCTCTATTCGTGTCAGAAACACTTACCGGAGAATTCCCTTCTGTACCATTATAATTATAATAACGTTCTAAAATAGTACCCGGAGTATTTAAATAATATACATAGTTATCTCCAGCAGGATCATCTGATGACGCATTTACGGTGTAAACTGCCCCTTCTTTACTATCAATCAACCCATCTAAACCAACATCTTGATTTGTTCTCGCGGCTCCTTCTGAATCAAAGGCATAAATCAACGCTTGATTTGTCGGAACATTCCCCCAAGGTGTACTCGTTACATCTGTAGGCAAAACAGAACCATCTTCAGGCAATCCATTTTCATATAATTTCCGCCCATCTCTTAAAATATCTTCAGAAACACTCCCTAAATTTATCGTTAATTTTCCTCCTGTAGAAACCAATTCCACATTGTCATAATATGGATCTTGCACCCAAAACTCCATAAACTCAACGTTAGACTGTTCAAAGTCCGTGGTAGTCAATTGGCGTGTTATCCCTGCCCAGTTATCTTGCGGATTAGTTTCAAAAAGCCCGTCTAAGGCATTATTTGGATCATAATTATTATACGGCCCTCTCTGATTTGGATAATAGGCTAAATCTAAGGTTTGCAACACCGTTGTTTGTCCAGTAGCAATATCTTGATCTATCACTTCAGTTATAAAAACACGCCTTGTTTCTAAAGTAGAAATATCATCATCTGAAACACCTGAAGGCTTCTGGTTGCTATAAAAAATAGGATCAATTCCGTACCAGGCTAATTTTGCTCTTCTAAACCCTGCGGTTAAATCATTATTTGGAATAGGTTCTACTCCTGTTTGAAGCGGAGCATGTCCATTTGGTATACTCGCTAACTTCCATGATAAAGGTGACTTAACATCTATTGCCGATTGGGCTGCTTCAAAATCATCCACATAAGTAGTCGCTTCTCCATTTTGCTTTGTTTGTTTTGGCGAACCTGGTAATAAATACGCAAACTCTCCTCTTACAGATAAATTTGAAGGAACATCAGTATCAATATTTGGCAACTTATTTACCAACCTTGTTAAAAATGGAACTTCAGTAGAATAATTACCATTAAACCCTACAATAGTATTGTTTATTGGCTCATACCCTAAATTAGCCTTTTGTGTTAATGGTTTTTCTTTTAAGTTTAAAAACGTACCACCAATCTGGAAATTATCATTGAATTTATGCTCTACATTTATTCCTGCAAATCGTTTTGACTGCTGCCCAAATACTGCGTTATTCTCAACTGATATATCTATTGGTGTTCCAGATGCTTTTAATGCTTCATCTAGTATTTGTACTCGTCCTAACTGATAATCAACTGTATAATCAACCCCTTCAACCAATTGTCTACCTCCTGCTGTTACCGTAACAGAACCTCTTGGCACATTAAATGCCCCGATAGAAATACCTCCTCCACCAGATGACTTATAACGCCCTTTTAACTGAAACTTATTTTTATCAGCTTCTTCAGCTGCAACTGTTTTAGTTGAGGCATACAAGTTTTTATAAACATATTTCTTTTGATTTGGATTATAAGACAGCAACTCAGTTTCTGTTAAATCCATATCATCATCATAGTCTTCTGAACCATCAATTCGTAACTTCTCAAATAAATACTCTCCAAAAGGCTCTACTTTTGTAAAAAAGACACTTCCGTTATTCGTATTTACCGTTATTCCAGGATAGAAATCGAAAAAACCATCCCCTCCTTGTTGTGGATCATTATTGGCGTTTAGTTTATCTAAATCAAAAACCTGCAATAATGTTGTCAACTCTACATCTGAAGGCAAAGGTGTCCCTGGAACTTCTGAAATAAAATTCACTGGTGATGGATCCGTATATAATATATCTAATTTGAATGACTCTTGACTTAACTGATACGCCCCTAAAGCATATACATTTTTCATCATTAAGTCCCAAACTGGCTCTGAAACATTTGTTAAATTACTCTTTAACATTTTAAGTACTAAGGATTGGTTTGTTACCAAAACATCTCCTGTTACAGTATCTGTATTTGTTGTTGTAGCATCTACTCCATCAGTTGCAAATTCTCCAACCTGAAATACTTGTCCTCCAACTGTAAATTGGTATGCTACCGCTAAAACTTCATCGTTTGTTAATCGCTGATTTAAAGAAAGATATCCTAACTGTGGGTTGTAATTATATTCTGAATTCTCCGTTAACTTTCTTGCGTTTTCTAATTTAGAATAATCCGTCCCTTCACTTACTATTGCCGATAATGCACCAAAACCTTGCTGAACAGTTGCAATATCCCTTATTTGAGTTGTTAATACAGAGCCAGAACCTATTGTTTCTGGGTTTAAATTGTTATTGCTATTATCAGGATAAGAATTAAGTCCAGCAGTAATTGACACCGCTGATTCACCTAGATTTGTAACCTCTCCTAAATCCTGTAACGCCACAATATTTCTTACGTTATTTACTGTGTTATTCCTATTGGTTACCCAAACTTCCAAACGCGTAATTTGAACATTCGATCGTATTAAAGGATACTCTTCTAAAGCATTATTGTATTTATTTCTAAAATATTGCGATAAGAAAAAGTGCCTGCTCTCATCATAATCCAATGCAAACAATTCAAATTCTTCAAGTACCCCTCCTCCTTCAGCAGTAACGCTTTTACGTTCTGACTTCTGCTCAGAATAAATTGCAGTAACTGTTGTTTTACCAAACTGTAATTCCGTTTTAACTCCAAACAAACTCTGCGCTCCTGTTATTAACGTACTGTTTAGTGGTAGACTGACATTACCAACTTCTATTTTTCTTATGATATCGTCTTCAGTAGGTGTGTATTCTAATTTTATTTGGTTTTGGAAATCAAATACTGATTCGGTATCGTAGTTCGCTGTTATTTGCAACCTCTTCCCCACCTTACCCAACATACTTAAACTAATTTGCTGATCAAAATCAAATGTAAAACTTGATTTGTTTTGAGGTGATAATACTGGGTTGTCCTGTTTTGAATATAAAAAACCAATATCCATTGACACATACCCTTGCGGAATAACCTCAATAGTATTTCCTCCAAAAATCGATTCAAAAAAACTAGAATTTACATAAAATTCTGGCAATAGGTTTTTCTGAGCTTCTTCTGCCCCCTCTTTTTTCCCCTCAAGCGCATCCAACTTCGTTTTATAATACCCCTTTATATACTCCTGCAACACCAATTTCTCATACTCTTTAGGAGTTAGTATTACAGGATAATTGATATTAAAATCACCGATAGATTCTGTATAAATATATCTATCCGTAAACGGATCGTACGTATATTTAGATGTAATACTGATAGGATTAGGCATACTTAGTTGCCCTAAATTATATCCTGTTTGTGGCTGTATAATAGAATCATTTGCTATTGGATCCTGTGCAAATACAATTGCCGAAACCAAAACTAATACCCCAAAAATTCGTTGCGCTAAAATGCTCATTATTTTTTCTTTCTTAACTAATACCTAATCGGTTTATAAAACTCCATTGGCATATTATTACAGACTCTTCAATGCTAATTTAATTATTGTCTCCACATTAGCATCCGGAGTTGTTCCTACTATTTTATTACAAACTTTTTCAGCTTGCTTTCTTGCATACCCTAAAACTTCTAAAGCAGATAACGCTTCTTCTTTACTTGTATTGTATAAAACATCAGAAACTTCGTCCATTCCGAATACTTTTAACACTTTCTCTTTTAAGTCCAAAATAACACGTTGCGCAGTTTTAGCTCCAATTCCTTTTATGGATTGTATTGTAGCCACATCAGCCACAGCAATTGCTTGTTGTATTTGTTTAGGTGTAAGAGATGATAACATTGTCCTTGCTATATTAGTCCCTATTCCCGAAACTGATATTAACAACCTAAACAACTCTCGTTCTGCCTTTTCCATAAACCCATACAAAGTATGCGAATCTTCTTTTACTTGAAGGTGCGTGTAAATTTTTAAAAAATCGCGCTCTGGCAATAATGAAAATGTATGCATTGAAATATTAATTTCATAACACACACCGCCACAATCAACAACAACGTTTGTAGGATTCTTCTCTATTAATTTACCTTGTATTTGAGTAATCATTTTTTTTAATCAAAATCAACTACCTCGAGATACATCTACGAGATATGAATTAATACTATTATTTCTTTTTGAAATAACTCTTTTTTTTCACTCCTCCGTACAGAATCAATTTCCTCATCACAAACACACAAGATCATTTAACCAATACCATTTTTCATTTGAGGCATCCCGATAGCTATCGGGACGGAAAATTAAACCCACTGGTGGGATCAAATTCAAAAATACACTTTTTTTAGCAACAAGCTTAAGTCTTAATCCTTACGCTGATTCCATGTTTTCTTTTTGTTGCGCAT
>JABSPO010000077.1 GCA_013214625.1 Flavobacteriaceae bacterium | reverse complement strand
AGTGTAGTCAAAATCGTACTTTTTATTATTTGAACTTGAAGATGGTTTTTTATCAGCAACATTCAATGAAAAAGGAAAGTTAACTTCTGTAGTAGAAAAATTTAAAAACGTTAAACTACCAGAGCCAGTAAGAAAAAGCTTGGCTAGTAAATTTCCGGAATGGATATTAGTAAAAGATAAATATCTATACGTTCAAAAATATGGTTCAGTAAAAATAAAAGAGTATAAAATTATAATGAAAAAAGGAAACAAGATCAGAAGAGTTGTTGTTAACGAAGATGGTGTGATAATTAGAGGAAAGTCTTAATGCTTTTTTTTTACCCTAAGTAAAACAAAAGCCACTTAAATATTTAAGTGGCTTTTTATAAGGGGTGATTAACCTTAAAATACTAATTAAAGCATTTATTTTCGGGAGATAACTTTTTCTACTGCATTTATAATTGCAGTGTCGTCTAACCCATATTTTTTCATTAATTGCTCTGGAGTTCCTGATTCTCCAAAAGTATCATTAGTAGCAACAAACTCTTGAGGAGTAGGAGTGTTTTGCGATAAGACTCTAGCAACACTTTCTCCTAAACCACCTAAATGATTATGTTCTTCAGCAGTAACAATACAGCCAGTTTTAGCAACTGAAGCTATTATAGCGTCTTTGTCTAAAGGTTTGATGGTATGAATATTGATTACTTCTACAGAAATACCTTTTGCTTCCAAAGCTTCTGCAGCTTTTAAGGATTCCCAAACTAAATGACCTGTAGCAACAATAGTAACATCAGTACCTTCGGTTAATTGAACTGCTTTTCCTATTTCAAATTTTTGATCAACAGGAGTGAAATTAGCAACTTTTGGTCTACCAAATCGTAAATAAACAGGCCCTACATATTCAGCGATAGCTTCAGTAGCGGCTTTTGTTTGATTGTAGTCACATGGATTGATAACGACCATTCCTGGTAACATTTTCATTAATCCAATATCCTCTAATATTTGGTGTGTTGCACCATCTTCACCAAGAGTTAACCCAGCGTGAGAAGCACAAATTTTCACATTTTTATCAGAATATGCAATTGATTGACGAATTTGATCATAAACTCTACCGGTAGAAAAGTTTGCAAAAGTTCCTGTAAAAGGAATTTTACCACCAATAGTCATTCCAGCAGCAACACTCATCATGTTAGCTTCCGTAATTCCCATTTGGAAAAAACGCTCAGGATTATTAGCGATAAATTCATCCATTTTTAATGAACCAACTAAGTCGGCACATAACGCAACCACATTTTCGTTAGCTTTACCTACAGCCGCTAAACCAGCTCCAAAACCAGAACGAGTATCTTTTTTACCTTGATCTATATATTTTTTCATTGTTGTTGTGATTGTAGATTAATAATCTCCTAAAGTTTCAGGGTTTTGTGCTAATGCATTTGCTAATTGTTCATCATTAGGAGCTTTACCATGCCAAGCATGTGTACCCATCATGAAGTCAACACCATTACCCATTTCAGTATGTAATAAAATACAAACAGGTTTTCCTTTTCCTGTACGGCTTTTAGCTTCTGCTAGAGCTTTAAGAATAGTATCGATATCATTACCTTTTTTAACATCTAAAACATCCCATCCAAAAGCTTCAAATTTAGCTTTTAAATCTCCAAGTGGTAATACATCGTCTGTAGCACCATCAATTTGCTTTTTATTGTAATCTATTGTAGCAATATAATTGTCAACTTTATTACCTGCTGCATACATTATCGCTTCCCAGTTCTGACCTTCTTGTAACTCACCATCACCATGTAAACTATATATAGTAGTATCTTCACCATTTAATTTTTTAGTTAAAGCAGCTCCAATAGCAACACTCATACCTTGTCCTAATGATCCAGAAGCAATTCTGACACCATCTAAACCTTCATGTGTAGTTGGGTGACCTTGTAAACGAGTATTCAGTAGTCTGAAAGTACTTAGTTCTGATACTGGAAAATATCCATTTCGTGCTAATACACTATAAAAAACAGGAGAAATATGCCCGTTTGATAAAAAGAATAAATCTTCATTGAAACCATCCATTGTGAAGTTGGTATCATGTTTCATTACCTCTTTGTATAAACAAACTAAAAATTCTGCACATCCTAAAGAACCTCCTGGGTGTCCAGAACTTACTTTATGGACCATTCGTAAAATATCTCTACGAACTTGAATAACTTGATCTTGTAACTGTTGTGTTGGCATGTTGTGTTGTTAAAATATTTTGCAAAAATAGATTTTTAATACCTATAATAAAAACTATTTTTAAAGCAATTATTAACCATTAATAAGATTTGCTAACAATTTTGTTTTTATTAAGATTTACTTATCTATTAGTTGTTATATTTGCTTCCATATTAAACCACGATTAGTAGTTTAATAAGATGAGGTTTTCCTCAATAAAAAATACTATTAATCCATAGCTTTGTGTGTTTGCGCAAAGCAAAGTTGATTTTTGATATATGCAATTTGAAATAAACGCAAAAGACACTAAATCCAAGGCAAGAGCTGGTAAAATGACTACCGACCATGGTGTTATTGAAACCCCTGTTTTTATGCCAGTAGGTACTATTGGTACCGTAAAAGGAGTTCATCAAACAGAGTTGAAGAACGAAATTAACTCTGATATTATATTAGGGAATACATATCATTTGTATTTACGTCCTGGTATGGAAATTATGGAAAAAGCTGGTGGGTTGCATAAATTCATGAATTGGGATAGGAATCTTTTGACAGATTCTGGAGGGTACCAAGTATATTCACTTTCTTCCAACAGAAAAATTAAAGAGGAAGGTGTAAAGTTTAAATCACATATTGATGGTTCGTACCATTTCTTTTCTCCAGAATTTTCTATGGATGTTCAAAGAAGTATCGGTGCTGATATTTTTATGGCATTTGACGAATGTACACCATACCCTTGCGATTATAATTATGCAAGACGATCAATGCATATGACGCATCGTTGGTTAGATAGATGTATAAAACATATTGGTGAAACTCCAGTAAAATACGGTCATGATCAAGCTTTTTTCCCAATAGTTCAAGGGAGTACTTATAAAGATTTACGTAAACAGTCAGCAGAATTTATTGCATCAAGAGAAGCAGTTGGAAATGCAATTGGAGGTTTGTCTGTAGGAGAGCCTGCTGATGAACTATACGCAATGACTGAGATTGTTTGTGATATTTTGCCGGAAGATAAACCAAGATATTTGATGGGTGTTGGTACGCCAATAAATATTTTAGAAAACATTGCTTTAGGAGTAGATATGTTTGATTGTGTTATGCCAACGCGTAATGCTCGTAATGGAATGTTATTTACAGCGTATGGGTCTATAAATATTAAAAATAAAAAGTGGGCTGACGATTTTTCTGCTATTGATGATATGGGAATCACATGGGTTGATACGTATTATTCAAAAGCGTATGTGAGGCATTTATTTACTGTAAATGAAATGCTAGGAAAACAAATAGCTACCATTCATAATTTAGGATTCTATTTATGGTTAACTAGTGAAGCAAGAAAGCACATTATCGCTGGTGACTTTAGCGAGTGGAAGGATAAAATGGTAAAACAAATGGATAATAGATTGTAATGTTAAAAATACTTGACAGGTACATATTAAAGCGCTATTTAGGAACGTTTTCAGTAATGTTGCTGCTTTTTATTCCTATTGGAATAATGGTTGATTTATCTAGTAAAATAGATAATATTATAGAAAGTAATGCACCTCTTAATTTGGTGATTTATTTCTATTTTAATTTCACCATATATATGGGGTATTTATTATTCCCATTGTTTTTATTTTTGTCAGTAATATGGTTTACTTCTAAGTTAGCTAATAATACTGAAATTATCGCTATTTTAAGTTCTGGAGTATCATTTAATAGATTTTTACGTCCGTATTTAATAGGAGCTGCATTAGTAGCGGTTTTCTTTTTTTTAGTAGGGATGTTTGTAATGCCTAATTCTAGTAAGGAGTATAATGAGTTTAAATATGAATACCTTCATAGATATCGAAAAGACAAGGATGAAGGTGTTACTTTCAGGCAAATAAATGATAATGAATACATTTATGTTTCTAGCTTTAATTCTAAAACTAAAACAGGGTATAACTTTACTTTGGAACATTTTGAAGGAAATGAGTTAAAACATAAAATTCAAGCAATTAAAATTCAGTATAGAGAAAAAGATTCATCATATAAATTAACTAACTATGTTAGAAGGAATATTGGAGAACACCATGATGAAATTATACGAAAAACTAGAAAAGATACTATTTTTGAATTTGATTTAGACGATTTAACTCCAGTAAAATATATAGCAGAAACAAAAAGTTATACTGAGCTAAATGATTTTATTGAAAAAGAAAAAAAGAGAGGCTCTAGTTTTGTAAGTAGGTATATAGTTGTGAAACATAAACGTTGGAGTATTCCTGTTTCAGCATTTATACTTACTATTATTGCAGTTGCTGTTTCTGCTATGAAACGTAGGGGAGGAATGGGAATGAATTTAGCATTAGGTATAGCACTAGCTTTCATTTTTATCTTTATTGACAAAATATTTACTGTAATGGCAGATCAATCAGGTTTTAACCCATTATTGGCTGTATGGTTGCCTAATATTACATTCGGAATTCTAGCTATTTATCTATTAAATAATGCAAAACGATAAACTCAAAAGTTATCTTCACCTTCACCTCATTGTATTTATTTGGGGGTTCACAGCAATTTTAGGAAAATTACTTACTATTGATGCAGTAGCATTAGTATGGTATAGAATGGGGATCGCTAGCGTGCTTATTTTTGGGTATATCAAGTATAAAAGAATGTCATTACATATTTCAAGAAATCAAATAATAAAATATGTTTTTGGAGGTGTTGTTATCGCCTTGCATTGGACAACTTTTTTTTATGCTATTAAAATTTCAAATATATCCATTGCATTGGCAACTATGAGTACTGGAGCATTCTTTACCATATTTATAGAGGCTTTATATAAAAAGAAAAAAGTTGATGTACAAGAATTAATTTTTGGAGTATTAGCAATTGTAGGATTATACATTATTTATCAAGCAGAAATTAGCTTACAGCTAGGAATGTTTGTTGCATTATTGTCTTCTTTTTTATCCGCTGTATTTTCAGTTTTTAATGCCGATTTTGTAAAAGAGGAAAGTGCGATAATAATTTCATTTTATGAAATTGTTTTTGGGGTAGCAGCAGTTACAATTTATTTATTATATAATGGTGAATTGCTAACTGAAGGGTTTTTCATTTTACAACCATTAGACTATTTATGGTTATTTATATTGAGTAGTATTTGTACAGCATATGCCTTTATAGTGTCAGTTGATTTGTTGAAAAAATTAAGCGCCTTTACCGTAATGTTAACGATTAATTTAGAGCCTATTTACGCAATTTTTTTGGCGGTTATTTTGTTTCCAAACAATGAAAAAATGTCTAGCTCCTTTTATTTAGGTGCTGGATTAATTTTATTAACAGTAGTGATAAATGGAATTTTAAAAACAACTAGTAGAAACAAAAGGAAATCAGTTAATTTGGATAATCATTAAACATTAATAACGAGTAGTTAGTGTTAAATGGATTCAAGTTTATTGTTAGAAAAAAAAAGAACAAAAGCATATTAATTATACAAATTGATTAGTAAAGTTTTTATATTTGCTTTGCTAATAGATAACGACTAAAAATCATTATGGAATATTTAGATTTTGAGCTTCCTATTCAGGAATTAGAAGAACAATTAGAAAAGTGTGCAGTTTTAGGTAAAGAAAGTGATGTTGATGTTACTGAAACCTGTAAACAGATTGAAAAAAAACTAGCAGAAAAGAAAAAAGAAATATATAGTAACCTATCCGCTTGGCAACGTGTTCAAATGTCAAGGCATCCATTAAGACCATATACTTTAGATTATATTAAGGCTATTTGTGGTGACGAATTTATTGAATTACATGGCGACAGAAATGTACGTGATGATAAAGCAATGATAGGTGGTTTAGGTAAAATTGGTGGGCAATCATTTATGATTATTGGTCAGCAAAAAGGATATAATACCAAGACACGTCAATACAGAAATTTCGGTATGGCTAATCCAGAAGGATATAGAAAAGCCTTAAGGTTAATGAAGTCTGCAGAAAAATTTGGTATTCCAGTTGTAACTTTAATTGATACTCCTGGTGCTTATCCTGGTCTAGAAGCAGAAGAAAGAGGTCAAGGTGAGGCAATTGCTAGAAATATTCTAGAAATGACTCGTCTTAAGGTGCCTATTATTTGTGTTATTATTGGTGAAGGAGCTTCGGGTGGAGCTTTGGGAATAGGTGTAGGAGATAAAATATTAATGTTGGAAAATACATGGTACTCAGTTATATCTCCTGAATCTTGTTCATCTATTTTATGGAGAAGTTGGGAGTATAAAGAGCAAGCCGCAGATGCATTAAAGTTGACTGCTACTGATATGAAAAAATTAGGATTAGTAGATCAAATTATAAAAGAACCTGTAGGTGGGGCTCATAGAGATCGTGAAAAAACTTTTAATATAGTTTCAAAAGCAATAATCAAATCTTTTGAAGAATTTAAAAACTTATCACCAAAGGAATTAGTAGCACAACGAATGGATAAGTATGCTAATATGGGAGTTTACAACGAGTAGGTTTCATTAGAATCAATAACTTACAAAATGCCGAAGTTATTACTTCGGTTTTTTTTGTCGTTATTAACAAAAAAACAGACTTATTAACAACCTGATTGTTAATTAACTGTGAACTTCTAAAACTCAAATAAGAATCAAAAATCACTACATTCGTGGCTATGGAAAACCCCAATTTTGTTAAAGGATATCAAGTAGATAAGAGTACGCTAATTAGTTTAGAGAAAGGAAAAATACCTCCTCAAGCAATTGATTTAGAAGAGGTTGTGCTAGGAGCTATGATGATTGATAAAAAAGGTGTTGATGATGTAATTGATATATTACATCCTGAAGCATTCTATAAACAAGCTAATCAATTTGTATTTGAAGCGATATTTAAACTTTTTGAAAACTCTGAACCTGTTGATTTATTAACCGTTTCTCATCAATTGAAAAAAGACGAGAAGTTAAAATTAGTCGGAGGGGATTTTTACCTAATTTCTTTAACCCAAAAAGTATCTTCTTCTGCGCATATTGAATTTCATGCACGTATTATATTACAGAAATTTATTCAGCGTAGTTTAATTAAAATTTCTAGCGAAATTATTGAAGAAGCATATGATGAAACAAAAGATGTTTTTGATTTGTTAGATAATGCGGAAGCGAAATTATATGAGGTAACTCAAGGGAATATTAAAAAATCTTCTGAATCAGCAAGAGATTTAGTACATCTTGCTAAAAAGAAAATTGAAGAAATATCACAACAAGATGGTACAAGTGGTATTCCAACAGGGTTTACTAAACTTGACGCCTTAACTTCTGGTTGGCAACCATCTGATTTAATTATTATTGCTGCTCGTCCAGGTATGGGTAAAACGGCATTAACTTTAACGATGGCTCGTAATATTGCTGTTGAAGCGAATAAAGGTGTAGCATTCTTTTCATTAGAGATGTCATCTATACAATTAATTACGCGTTTGATTTCTTCAGAAACAGGATTGTCTTCAGAAAAATTACGTACAGGTAAGTTAGAAAAACATGAATGGGAGCAGTTAAATGTAAAAGTTAAAAATTTAGAAAAGGCACCATTGTTTATTGATGATACGCCGTCATTATCTATCTTTGATTTAAGGGCAAAATCCAGACGTTTGGCTTCGCAACATGATGTGAAAATTATAATGATTGACTACTTGCAATTAATGACTGCTGGAGGATCGAATGGTTCAGGAAACAGGGAACAGGAAATCTCTACAATTTCTAGAAACTTAAAAGCATTAGCGAAAGAACT
Organism: Flavobacteriaceae bacterium; assembly: GCA_013214625.1. Classification (GTDB taxonomy): domain Bacteria; phylum Bacteroidota; class Bacteroidia; order Flavobacteriales; family Flavobacteriaceae. Next base: position 2,514 of record JABSPO010000077.1, on the reverse strand, counting down.
TGAGGTGCCGGTAATTGCACTTTCTCAATTATCTCGTGCTGTTGAATCTAGAGGAGGGAGTAAAAGACCTTTGCTTTCTGATTTAAGGGAATCTGGAGCGATTGAGCAGGATGCAGATATTGTATCGTTCATTTATCGACCTGAATATTATAAAATGGATGAATGGGATGATGATGAGCGTTCTCCAACGGAAGGGCAAGGCGAATTAATTATTGCAAAACACAGAAATGGTGGTTTGGAGAACATCCGTCTAAAATTTATTGGGCATTTAGGTAAGTTTGAAAACTTAGATGATTTTAGTACGCCGTTTGAAATGCAATCCTCAATGAATGATAATCCTTTTGCAACTGACTCACTTCCAAGTGCAGAAGATGCTTTTGGAAGTACAATGAATTCAAGTCAGGGATTTAATGATGATGATGTTCCTTTTTAGGAATGGAAATAAAATATATTGATTAACGAAAAGCTTACTATTTAAATAGTAAGCTTTTTTGGTTTATAAATAGAATTGGTAGTTATTTTTAAGTATCTTTTGACTTATGAAAAAAAGAATTCTGCTGATATTTATTTTGTTTTATTCAATTAGTAATTACGCATCGTACATACTGATACCAATGGATGCTGAGAGTCAGAAAAATCACTTGAAAGCCTACGGAATTACCTATTGGTTGCTAGAAAAACAACAGAAAGTGAAATGGTTGCTAAATTATAGAGGAGGTTCTTTTTTATTAATAGATTCTGATACAACTAGAAAAGAATGTACTATCAGAGGAGTCTCATATGAAATACTATCTGATTCTAAAGCAAAAGAAATTTTGAAAGAAATTAGTAGTCCTTCTGTAAATCAAGAGTCTGTTATTTTAGAAAAAGCACCAAGAATTGCAGTTTATGCTCCTAGTTCAAATTTACCTTGGGATGATGCTGTAACAATGGCGTTAACTTTTGCTGAAATCCCTTATGAAAAAATTTATGATGAAGAAGTACTACATAATGGTCTAATTGCTTATGATTGGTTGCATTTACATCATGAAGATTTTACCGGGCAATATGGTAAATTTTATAGAAGTTTTAAAGCGGCTCCTTGGTATATAGAAAACAAAAAAAATGCAGAAGAACTTGCTAAAAAAATGGGGTATGATAAAGTTTCTGAAGAAAAAAGAGCTGTAGCTTTAAAAATAAGAGATTTTGTAGTTGGTGGCGGATTTATGTTTGCAATGTGTAGTGCTACCGATAGTTTTGATATTGCCTTAGCAGCAACGAATACGGATATATGTGAACCAATGTTTGATGGAGATCCTAGCGATGCTAATTATCAGAATAAATTAGACTTCAGAAATACTTTTTCGTTTACAAATTTCACTTTGGAACGTAATCCAAACACCTATGAGTTTTCAAGTATTGACATGACCAGTAAGCGGAAGATTAAAAAAGAATTAGATTATTTTTCGTTAATGGAGTTTTCTGCAAAATGGGATCCCATTCCTACGATGCTTTGTCAAAATCACACACAATTGATTAAAGGTTTTATGGGGCAAACAACTTCTTTTGAACGAGATGAGTTAAAATCAACTGTGCTGGTCATGGGAGAAAACAAAACTAATGGAGAGGCGAAATATATCCATGGAATAAAAGGAAAAGGTTTTTTTACATTTTATGGAGGACATGATCCTGAAGATTATCAGCATAGAGTAGGTGATCCAAAAACAGAATTGGAATTACACCCAACTTCTCCGGGCTATCGTTTAATATTAAATAATGTTTTGTTTCCTGCTGCTAAAAAGAAAAAACAAAAAACCTAAGTAATAAAAGTTTTTGTTTATCTTTATTCGTGTGAGTATGTTTTATAAAACTCATTAAGCAAATTAAATGATTGAAAATTTAAAGCATAAAAATAAATACGGAAGAACAACTACACTTGCTTTGAACGTGTTTTATACCCTATCATTAAGTACTTTTCTTTTTTCTTTGTTCTGTTATTTTCAAATAGGCATAAGAGGGGTTATTTTTAAAGCATTATTATCGTATTCAATATTGAATACGATAAATATCCTGTTTTTTTACTTGCATAATAAAATACTTAAATCATATGTTATTGCGTCAGTATTGGGGTATATAACGTTACTGTTTGTGTGTTCACATAGTGGAGGGGTAAATAGTCCTGCAATTTCATTTCTCGTTTTAATAATTTTCTTTGGGTATTTAATCGAAAAAAAATATGGTAATATATGGTTGGCTACAGTATTGGTTACCGTCATAGTTTTTTATCTTATGAATAAATATTCATTTGAAATGATTAATGAAATTAATGAAGAGAATATTACAGAATTTAATTTACTATTTCTTTTGTTCTTAATAGTATTGTTAGGGGGGGTTTTTGGAATGATGATGAATAAAACTAACGAAAGAATTAAACGGGCGAAAAAAGAAATAGTAAAAAGGAATGATGAAAAAACAATAATGCTAAAAGAAATTCATCATCGCGTAAAAAACAATTTACAAGTAGTTAATAGTTTA
>JABSPO010000076.1 GCA_013214625.1 Flavobacteriaceae bacterium | reverse complement strand
GGTACTTAAAAATTTGATGAAAATATACTTATTTTAAAACGGATTAGTTGCCCATACCGTAACTTCAGGAACAAAGGCTTTGTCTCTCATTTCAACTACTGAAATAATTGCTTGAGCAATATCTTCTGAACCTAATTTATTAGACTCTTCTTCACGCTCAGTTCTTGACATATCTGCAAATGCAGTAGTTACTTCACTCGGATTAACTAAGCATACTCGAATATTATCTTTACGCAATTCCGCTTGCCATGATTGTGTCATTCCCCTAACTGCAAACTTAGATGCAGCATATACTGATCCTCTTGCAAAACCTTTCTGACTTGCAGTAGAGCCAATATTTATAATATTCCCATAGCTATTAGATTTAAACAACGGAATAATTTCTTGAGTTAATAAAGCCAAGCCAAAAACATTTGTAGTATACACCTCTGTTAAATCTTCCTCGGTAATATCTCCTAATAACGGAAATACACCAATACCAGCATTATTCACCAATGTATCTAATTTCCCATCTAACAGCGCTAGGGCTTCTTTCATTTTTGAAGGAATGGATTTTAAATCACTCACATCAAATTGCAATGGAATAGCTCCTATTTCGGTAGCTACTCGTGCTAGTTTTTGAGCATCTCTTCCTGTAATAACTACTGTAGCTCCATTGTCTACAAACATTTTCGCTGTTGCTTTACCTATTCCTGAACTACCTCCGGTAATAAGTACTCTTGAATTTTTTATGTTCATTATACTGTTTTTTAACCTTTTTTATGTTCTTTACTATTGCTACATATTCGCTTGATATATAACTTCCTAAATTTATTTTAGAAGTCAGTATTTGTTTACATATCTGAAAATCCTTTAAAAATAGACGCTAAGGAAATCCAGTATTAAAATTTGTCTGTTCGAGCCTTTCGACTATCGCTCAAGACAGGCTGAATTCGAGAACTAGTTAAACTTAAAAATATCTCGACTGCGCTCGATATGACAATACAAATTAAAAAAGTATGACCTCATCTACTTACGGCTAACTTATTTTATTACGCTATTAAAAATAGTTTACCACACGCACGAGCATCGGACAATGCTTGGTGGTGTTCCAGTTGGATATTATTCTTTAGGCAGCACGCATTTAAATTTGCTGGCTTATACCCTTTGGCTTTATATATTTTTAAGGTGCATTGCCATTTTTCTGAAATATTCAACTCTGAATACTCAATGTTGTAATCTTTCATTGTTTTCGTTAACACATTTCTGTCAAAACTTTCATTATGCGCAACAAGAATTTTACCGTGAATACGTTTCTTTATTTCAGGATATATTTCATTAAAACTAGGGACATTTTGCGTGTGCCTTTGTGTAATTCCGTGTACTTGAATATTGTGCCAATTATACTCATTATTTGGAGGTTTAATTAACGCGTGGTATTCGTCAATAATTTCTCCATTTTCAAAAGTTACGATACCCACCGAACAAATATGATGTCTTGTGGCTGTTTCAAAATCTATTGCTGTAAATAATGTTTTCATAATTTATTCTATATCTCTAATTGGGTTGTTTTCTTAGTTTGACTAGCGTGGAAGCACATTTTTTAAAATTTTTTCATTTTTAACGCAACATAAAATTGTATGTAATTTGACCTCTTTGATTTTCTGGAGCGTTAGGTTTGGGTTGCCACTTTGTTTGCAATGCTGCTTTTTTAGCTTCTTTTAATAAACAATTAGCAGTTGTAGTACTTCCCTTAGCACCTGAAGTAGCTTTAATTACTTTCCCCTTTCTATCTACTATAATAGAAACAACTACCTTTCCTTGTTTAGAACAAATGAATTTAGGAAGAGGTCTATTTAATGGTAAACGTCCTTCAAGAGTAAACTGCTTATCAGAAGAATTGATTTTATTATATTTATTACTTTTTAAAAAATATAATTCTGCTTTTTCCTTGTAGTTTTTACTTAATAATTTTAAACCAATTTTATAAAGAACCTCACTATGTTCAACTTTATCAATATTTAATTTTGAAAAATCATAATTTAGATTTGTCTCTAATATATCAATAGCCCCTAAATCTCCTAATTCTACACATTTTTTGAAATAGCCAATTGCTTCATTTGCATTATTTTTTTGTAGGGCAATTGCACCAAGATTAAAATAAGTGTCTTTATGTAATGAGTCTAATTTTATTATTTTATTAAATGTTTTTTCAGCTTTCTCTATGTTATTTTGTTGGTAATACTTATTCCCTTTTTCTGTTAGTAATCTTATTTGTTCATGGTTTTGAGAATACCCCATAATACTTATAAAAAAAGCTGCTATTATAATTATTTTTCTGCTCATATATAATTTACTCTATTTCCCTTATTAATTGCATTACAACACCCAGACACATTAATGTATCTTCTTCTTTAATTTCTATATTCTTGAAATCAACATTATCTGCAATTAGCATTTCTTTTTTTTTATCAAATCGCTTAACTGTAAACTCTGTATTGTTTAATGAAATTATTCCTATTTTATTATCGTCTAAATTTATGTCTGTTCGCACTACTAATATGTCACCAACATGTAACGTAGGATACATTGAATCTCCTTTTACACGAACTATATATGTACTATTAGGTTTGGATAAATACTTTTCATCTAAACTTAATTTTTGTTCTTTAAAATCATCTGCTGGAGAAGGAAAACCTGCTTGTACTCCATCTTCAAAATACTTTACATACACGCCTTCATTACTTACTCTAAAAGGCAAGTTTTCTATCTCACTACCGAACTCTGGTACTTTCACTATTTTCATTTTAATGGGGTAAATTTATGATAAGTCAATAATGTGATAAATTTTTCCAGTTCATTTTTTAAGCCTGTAATATTGTTGAAATCTAAATATTCTGTATCAAATTCTTTAATAAAACTACAGTAGTTAAATTCTATATTATGTTGATTACAAAATTCTGTTATTTGATTATTTTCTATTGTTTGTAAGTCTATTAAAAAACAAAACTGTAATACTTTAGAACATCCTTTTTTTACATCACAAACAATGTTGTATTCACTTAATACTCCGGTTTTTATTTCTTCAGTAAAGAAATATTTAGTTTCGTTTTTAATTTCTACATTTTCAAATCCAATCTCATTTATTTTATCAAATGGGGTGTTGGAGAATATTTTTTTTCGGTTTTTATAACTTGAATACCATTCGATATATGCCGCCAGCAAAATAAAAAAAGGGATTATAATAATTGTATTTAAGAATGTTATTGCAATAATGAAATTTGATGGTATTTCACTACTTAAAAATGCAATAATAAACATCACTATTGCCAAGGTTGTAAATACTATTGAGGATAATTTATAAGCAAAAAATACTTTATGCTTATTTAGTTTAAAAAAGTGTTTCATTTAGTTATTCTACTTCTAATAATTCATTCCAATTGGTCGTATATCTTTTGGATAATTTCTCTTGTCGCATTTTCCAAGTTCTTCCTAAATCCTGACTACCCAACTTAACCTTACTAACTCCTAAATTACTATTAATTGTATCAATAGCCTTCATTAAATTAACGTGTTTTGGATTTTCATTTACAAACAAATTGATTTGCTTGGTTGCTTGAGGTGTTATCCCATTTATGATTACCCCTCCTTTTTTAAAATGATAACCCTTTTTATAAATCGCTAACAATGCTTTTATTGCAAACTTAGATAAAGTGATGCTTGATGAACTTGCATACGGCAAGGTTATCGTTATACTTTTGTAGTATTGTGGTTTGTCCTTTTTAAATCTGTTGGTTAGAATAAAAACTGTTATTAAATTACAATCTGATTTTTGTTTCCTTAACTTTTCTGCACACAATACTGCATAGGTACTGATGCGTTCTCGGAGTTCATTAATATCCGTAATATCGTTTTTAAAACTTCTGGTAGTTGCTATGGATTTTTTATTTGAAACCTCTTCAAGGTCTAATCTTGATTTGCCTTCTAGTTCATGTTTTAAACGTAATCCAACAACTGAAAATTCACGTCTCACATAAGAATCGTGTAATTGTGTAAAGTCATACCCGGTGTTCACTCCAATTGTACGAAGTTTAGCAGAAATCTTTCTACCTATTCCCCAAACATCTTCTATTGCCAACCATTTTAATGCTTTGATTCTTTTCTCCTCTGTATCGATTACATAAGAACCATTTGTTTTTATTGGGAATTTTTTAGCTATTCTATTGGCTACTTTACATAAGGCCTTTGTAGGCGCAAAACCAATACTTACAGGAATACCAACATTCTTGTTTATTGTGTCTTTCATTTTAACACCGTATTCTTGAAGGTTGTATTCTTCAAAACCCTCTAACTTTAAAAATGCTTCATCAATGGAATAGATTTCAATATCTGGTAAAAACTCTCTAAGGTTATTCATTACCCGGTTACTCAAGTCGCCATATAAGGCAAAGTTTGAGGAGAATACATGTACCTTATTTTGCTCAAATACTTGTTTATATTTGTGTGCAACAGCTCCCATAGGTACATATTGTTTCACTTCATTAGAACGTGCAATGACACAACCATCATTATTAGATAAAACTACAATAGGTTTATCCTTTAACCAGGGCTGAAACAATCTTTCACAAGATGCATAGAAGTTATTACAATCAATAAGTGCGAACATCCTACAAAGTTACCAAGAAAACTTGTTGGTTTATCAGTTATGGAAAAGAGGATATTAACAAATAAGATATTCAATGATTACCAAATAACTACGACTTAAAAACAATAATATAATTCATATATTAAGTTAACAACTCAACCAATTCTTGATAACGTTCAGGTTCACCAATTTCTTCAAAGTAGTCTTCTACAATGGCGGGAGGGAATCCTTTAATTTTAGCATATGTAAGTTTAGATTTAATTAAAAATTCTTTTAACCTGGGAGTTTCATTAATCTGTATGCTTAGTTTTTTATGATGCATCCCTGGTAAGGTAGCAATATCTTTCTTTTTGATTGGGTGTAATATTTGCCATTTTTTATCAGTCCATTTGTTCATTGCTAAAATTACTTGTCCAATTGTTGGATCTTCAGGAAGATTAAGGTATCGCTTATATTTTGCTTTAAATGTATTAGGCGAAGTGCCAAAGAAATTATAAATACTTTTCTTATCAACAATGTCAGTAACAAATTTATCTAGTGTTGTTGCTATATCTTCTAATGTAATCGATTTATGAGGTTTACTTGGTGATATTTCTATCCAATTAGACATATACATTGCATATACTATTGAATTCCTAGTAGATTTAAAACCAGTTTCGAAAAAAACCGATAGCATTTGCAATCGGTTTTTCCATCTGTGTCCTGGTTGCATTAAAGCTTGTTCAAATTCTAAAAGAGATGTAGCTTTACGTTTAGGCATTATTTTTTTGAATTTGAATCTTTAGCTGATGCACTTGTTGCTCTTGCGGCGAAAGAACCTTTAGGTACTGAACCGTTCCCTGATTTTGCAGTTGCGCTTGAAATTCTTGCAGCTGCTGCTGTACTCATTTTTGATTTACTCATAATTCTATTATTTAATTAATTTGAGTGCAAGGTATAGAGTAAAAAACATGTATTTCTAGATATTGACGTTTTACACTTCTGTTCTTAGAAAACCCACTCACGAAAACAGATAAAAAACAATCATAAATAAAGTATTATGTCATTAAACTCAAAACTCTGCTTCCAATTTCCAAATCTAACTTACCATCTTTAATAATGTTTATTACTCCTAATTTACAATAATGCTGTACCTCATCATATTCCCCTAAATAAGGTTTAAAATGAGTGGTTTTATCTTCACCTGGATATAGTAACATTACTCTCTCTGCATTCCAATATCGAGCATATCCATACATCTGTCTTAAATCTTGTATTGAAGGCGGGCCATTACCAATATTTTTCCATTTGGTATCTATAACAACCGTTTTATTCGTTTTAGTATTTTTGATAACGATATCTGGTCTGATAGAATTATAGCCCCATAACTTTTTACTTTCCTGACCTGTTACCATCAATTCTGGATGATGCAACCTAGTATGTTTTTTTAATTGAATGAGCACATATTCTTCCCATAGCTGATTCATATCAAACAATAAAGACAACATTTTTTCCTTCCCTGAACTGATGTCTGGGGAATAGTTAAGAATGATTAATCTCGCTAACTCTAACGCATATTCATAAGGCGCTGTTTTTCTATCTTTTTTTAAGCTTTTAAAATGTGAAGCATTTACATTTATTTGTTTTACTTCAGGGAAATCTAATACTGTTCTTTTACAGTAATCATATATGTATGTTCCTTTAGAAAATTGCTCTACTATACTTAAGGCTTTAGATAATATTTGATGAATGGTGTGGTCTGTGTCATATACCTGATGTGTGGTATAAAACCGTTCTTTATGAATGCTGTTTCTTTGAATATGCCCAGCAAATTCTAGTTTTCCTTTTAAGGCTTTTGTATTTTTGGTCTCTTTACGGTATTGCTTGATTAAACCTCTATGAATTAAACCAGATACTTCGTTTAAGAAATACTCAAAATAGACTTCTAGTAAGTTCAGATTTCTCTTTTTTAGTGTTGCAGGGCCATTAGTACTTGACTTAATCCTACCACATGCTTTTAGCATGTCTAACAGCACTTCTTTCCAAACAGTATCTGAATCGTATTTATCTGCTTTTGGATGAATTTCTATCGAGAGTCCGTTAACCTGAATGATTCCAACATATTGTTTGAATTTTACACCTCTAGCTATTGGCTCAAAATAACTGTTTTCATGGTGCTCATTTAAGCGCCATAGTGCATCTATATGGTGTTGTTTGATACCTTTATCGCCTACCCGTAAGGATTCATGCTCAAATACTTCTATTTCTAGTTTACGTTGTTGCACTATGCTTCTGCTTCTGTTTTAGGCATTAGTAATTGAATAGCTTCAATTATGTTGAAATCATCATTTATAGCAATCAGCTTAAAAGTTGTTTGGTTGTAATCTTGTGCGCCATCATAATTTTTTAAATCGGCAAAGACATTTGTTTTTGGTTGCACTAGCTCTACAAATCCTTCTCCTAACACTAATCCAATTTTACCATAATCTCCAAAAAAGTATTCTTGTAGTAATGGGATGATATTGTTTTTAAAGGTCTCTTTTAATTTTTCCTTATTACTTACATTTATAAAATAAGCATGCCCAATAGTATGATCTCTATCAATTAATATTTCAATACGTTCATTAATTGTTTTTAATAGCTCGCTAAGTACGATCTCTTCAATTACAATATCCTTTAATAACTCAGGTTTTGGCATCATTTCTACAAAAGAGAAACGTCTTCTTAAAGCGGTATCTAAAGCTTCTACAGAACGATCCGCCGTGTTCATTGTACCAATTATATGCAGGTTATTAGGTACTGAAAAAGGCTTTTTAGAATATGGCAACAAAATTTGTAATGCCTCTTTGTTTCCAGCCCTTTTATCATTTTCTAAAAGCGTTATTAGTTCCCCAAAAATAGCAGATATATTTCCTCTATTTATTTCGTCAATAATCAGCACATATTTTTTTCGTTGATTATCTTCTTTGGTATGACCTAAGTTAAATTCTTTCTTTAAATAATTCAACACTCCTTCGGCATATCCTTCCCATCCATTGAACTCTTGGTTACCATTAAAATGTGAACCCAACTTATTTTTAGTAAATACTCCTTGTTTATTTATGTTTTTGGTGGTAAACAAATTTAGGTTTCCATTTGAGTTTACATTAACACGAAACTCCTTTCCTGTTTTGGTTTTAAGTACTATATAATCTTCTTGTAAGTTTTGTAACGCTTTTATTAAATCATCATAAGCTTCTTCAAAATTTGAAGATTTCTTCGCGCTAGCTTTTAATGCCATTTCCTTAAAAATACCATCTTCAATATCATAAGTAACTTTATTATCTTCTGTTTTAGGTTTTATTCCTTCAACAAAATCTTCGTAACTCATGCTTTGATGAAACGTAGTAAACTGAATTTGTTTACTAGTCACTAACTCTTCATATCTTTTAGATAACTCTTCTCTATTTTCAGGGGCATTCCCATCAATAATTTCAACAGCCATCTTTTTTGTTATATATGTTTTTCCAGTTCCTGGAGGACCATAAAGTATTTGGTTAACAGGTTTATTGGAGTTTATTTCTAATTTAATAATTGTTTCCTTCATTTCAATACCAATAAGTTTATTTAAGCTTTCCACATAATCAGTATATTCCGTTATATCAGTTAGTGTTTTTAATACAATATTCCCTTTAGGTTCTATCCAAATATCGTTTTTAATCCAATCAACTTTACGGCATTTTCTATATTCTGCTCTATTATTATCATAATAATATTCAGATGTTACAATACCATAACCTAGGTATTTGTCTTTTCCTTTCTTTGGTATAATTACATCACCAATTTGTATTCCCTGTTTAAAATCAAAATTTGCAGTAGCATCATTCTTTTTAGAACCCGTAGTGTTTTCTAACTCTTGTAATTTAGATACAATCTCTTCTTTTGAATCATAATTATTTAAATCTCCTAATTCATCCCAACCTAATCCCATTATACCTTCATCATAGAATTCGTCCCATAGACGCGCTTTTTCTCCTGGTGCGTATATCCAATAATGTCTATCTGACTTATTCGGTTGCGTTAATTTTTCTGTCGGATCATCAGACTGCTTATCTAGCATCTGATACAAAATATCTTGTGCTAATAACATATGATTTTCGCCGTTATACTGTTCAGGAATATATGTTTTCACCAAAGCTATTAACTCTGTATCTTTCTTGATATAGTTTTCAACTAGGTCATTTATGAGTTCTAAATAATGAATGTATTTCTGACCTGCTTTAGCTGAATTTACCTCAATCAACTTACAGTATTTCTTGTAAAACGAACTTTTATAAAAGGTATATTTATCTGGATTATGTAAGGTCAAATAAGTAGCCATTGAGCGCTCATCTTGGTGGGTACCTAATGTTTCTTCTAGTTTTCTGTATAGCTTTAATGTTTGGGCAGCAAATGTGTTTAGTCTTATTTGTATTGGCTCTGCCTCATTAAGCAAAAACTTAAAATCTTTACTTAACTCTACAGGAAACTCTTTAGCTAAATGATTTATTACACCAATACTATTATGATATAAAAGGTTCTGAAACTTAATTGACTTCAATTCTTCAGTAAAATCTGAAGCATCTGTATTTGGTCTGCCTTTATAGGTGTTTACTATTTCCCATTTGTATACCTCGTCTTTTAACTCGGTATTTTTAATATGAATTTTGTAACGCTGTATTAAGTCTAAGATAGGATTCATTTCTTTTTTCTTTATAATGTAACCAAGTTTCTTTAAATACTTATTAGTAGTTTCACCTCCGGTGTACTCCCATTTGAAATGCCCATTCATTTCTTCGTGAGCATAGCGTAATATATCCTTAGGAGGATATGTTTTCTCGTTAATGATGACATTCCAGATAGTAGATGGTTTTAATACAACACCTTCTGATTCTATTCTAGATACTGCTTTCACTATATGAGACTTGGTGATATTTTTTGGTTCAAACATTACTATTTAATTAGATTTAACTGCCTAGCAATATCTTGAGTGAATTTTGCCATTGGCCTCTTGTGAATATCTTCAGGCTTTGAGTAATTTCCAATAATTAACCTATCAATTATTGAAGTGTCATTAAAAATCTTACCTAATCCACTTACCAAACTATTCTTATATGCAGTACTGTATAATTTAGATTTGAGGAATAATTCTTCTACTATATCAGCATTTTCATCAATAATAGCTTGAACACTAAATAATTTATTATGATTATTTAATAACCTAAAATCCATATCAATAGGCTCTAGGAACACTTTAATATTTTTATTCCTTTTATTTAATTTAAGATGTTTATCTATTAAATCTAAATCGTCAATTCTAAAATTAAAAACCTCTAGGTCATCATCCTCTGTATAAAGTTCAAATAAGGCTTTACTTTCACGCTTAACATTGTTACAACTACTACAAGAAGGATATAAATTAAAAAAAGAAGTGCCAAAATATGGGTATTTTGATTTTGGGTAGTAATGATCAATCTCGAATCTTGGCCTAGTAATTTTTATTTTAGATTTTTTCTTACTATCATAATATTGAGGCTGAACTACTAAACAGGATTGAGCATTACAATAAACACATGTTTTTATATTTTCTTTCCTTAAATAATTAGGATATTCGATTTTTTGCAAATCATTATATCGTAATGCTTGAACTATTTCTTCCCAAAATTTCTTTTTTTTATTTTTTGCTTTTTCAGAAATTTCACCCACATGTAAGACATCTTCAAAATCTTTAATCCATTTTACCATCTCCTTTGGAGTAGCAATTTGAATTTCATCATAATTATCAATTAAAAGCTGTAAATACTTTATATGTTTTTTATGCTTTATTTTCCCTAACCTACCCTTGAGTTTCTCTAACCTATCTTTTGGTTTTCCCATTACTACTCCTTCTCTTACAAACAACGAGTCTCTGAATACTTTTGCTTTATTCATAAGCACCGCATCTATCTTAATTTTCCTCATCTTCCATTCTCATTAATTGATTTTGCAATGAAGTAATTCGCTGCTCTAAGGCTATTTTATCATTATTTAAGAATTTTTTATAGTAAAGAGAATATAGTCGTTCTTTTATCAATGGTTCGTCAACCATTCTAATAACTTTTTCTGCATTTAACTCTGACCAGTATTCTTTTTTTTGTTTGACATTATTCTCGTCCTGAGCTTTTTCAACATCATAAGTCAAATAATTTATTAAATCAGTGATGCTTTCTTTTGCAAAGTCTCCCATAAACCCACCTTCAAGAAAAAAACTATCTGCTAACAAATCATGTACATTAGCTCCAAATGTTTTCTTAGTCCTATTATCAACAAAAGTATAACCCTGTTCATTTTTATTAAGAAATATAATATTATCCTTTGGAATATCAGACAGTGTTAGAGGGTCATGAGTTGTAAATAAAACCTGAATTTTGTATTCACTAAATATCTTAGGCACCACTTCAAGAATGTACCGTACAAATTTACGTTTCCATAAAGGATGAAATCCTAAATCAGCTTCATCTAATAAAATAACTAGGTCGCTAAATATTTTTTCTTCTTCTATTTTTCTTCTATCAAGAACACCATTTACAATATTATAAGACAAATCATGTAACGAACTAAATAAATCATACATTGCTTTCTCCCCTGAGCTTAAATTAATATTAGGCTTAAAAGTTAGTAATGATTTGTCACTGTAAGCAAAGGATTTTCTGAAAGCCAGTAGAAACTCCTCATAAGTTTCTATAATCTCAAGTGCATCAGATAATTTAACTGAAAATCGAGACCAATTTTCTATTTCATCATATTCAGGCACTTTAGAAAGTAATACTTCTGTTAAAGCTTTTATTTCATCTATAGGAAACTCTACATCAGCAATACTGAAAAAAATGTTGTCTAAAAACCAATAAAAAGCTTCTTTATGGCTTGTAATATCAGTAAACTCATTATGTATCGTTAAACCATGTAATATATGCCCTTCTTTTAAATATTTATTTCCACTTCTTTCTAATATATTATGAACCTTTTCAATAACACCTTGAATTATTCGATGCTCTAGTTTTACTTTATAAGTTACAGTAGAATTACGTATTTCATCAATATCTTTTAAACCATGTGTGTCAAGTAAAACTTGCTCACTTATACTTTGCTCAATCCTTCCAAGCTCAGTTAATGCATCAAAAAAAACTCGAAAATCTTCAGAAGTATTATGGTGTTCCATACCAATATAACTGAGCCCTATTTCAATGTTCTCAAAAATAGGGAGTAGATCAGAACCTAATAAGTTATTTTCCTTATTAAACTCCATAAATTTAATTAATCGTGTTATATTCCTGGAGTTATGTATTTCCATAATACTTGCAAACCCTACTTCTGAATTTGATGCATCTTTTTCTATTGTAGAATATTTTGAAATATTATATACATTACCGCCATCAAAGTAATTATCATTCTGCGTTAAAAATGGAGTATAATAAACAAACTTCATCCCCCTCAGGTCTCTTACTCTCTCAATAATTGATTCTTCCCCCTCCAGTTCTAATACCACATAACACCAACCATTTTTTAGTAATTCTAAAATGGAAGTTTTACAAGTACAATATGCTC
>JABSPO010000075.1 GCA_013214625.1 Flavobacteriaceae bacterium | reverse complement strand
ATATTACGTTTGCCATCATTAACCGATCAAATATTCATTAAAGCACAACGTATACGTGGATTGCAACAAAATGCAGAACGTAAAGTAGACGAAGGAGAAGTGTCTGAGTTTATCGGGATTATAAATTATTCGTTAATGGCTTTAATTCAGTTAGAAAAAGGAGTAGTAGAACAACCGGATTTAAGCTTAGATGAGGCAATTATTTTATATGATGAGCAATTCAAGTTAACTAGAGCGTTAATGGAAGCAAAAAATCATGACTATGGTGAGGCTTGGAGAGAAATGCGTATTTCATCATTAACCGATTTGATTTTACAGAAGTTATTACGTGTAAAACAAATTGAAGATAATAAAGGAAAAACATTAGTTAGTGAAGGGATTGATGCTAATTATCAAGACATGATTAACTATGCTATTTTTGCATTGATTTTATTAAAAGAACAAGGAGAAGAGTAAGCAGTTTACAGACTCTTTATAAAAATATACAAACATGAAAAATACATTATTATACATTTCACGATTATTGGTAGGAAGTTTATTAATAATTTCCGGTGTTATTAAAGCAAATGATGCTTTAGGATTTTCGTATAAATTGGTTGATTATTTTACCGAAGGAGTATTAGGGATGGAGTTTCTACAGCCCTATACTTTAGTAATGGCAATGAGTATCTGTCTTTTTGAAATCATATTAGGAGTTGCATTGATATTCGGATTAAAAGCTAAATTAACTACAACATTGAATGTGTTGATGATGTTGTTTTTTACGTTTTTAACCTTCTATTCAGCGTATTATGATAAAGTAAAAGACTGTGGTTGTTTTGGTGATGCTTTAAAATTAACCCCTTGGGAATCGTTTACAAAAGATGTCGTGTTACTGTTCTTTTCTGTGATATTATTTCTATTCAGAAAAAAAATCTTCCCGAATAAAAACAAAGAGGACTTAAAATACATTATTCCATCATTACTACTTATTGCATTGTTTTCAGTGGGTGTAACAGGGTGGTGGTTTCCAGTGGTTTTTTCAGTAATAGTCTACGTTTTAATGCTTGTTATTAAGTGTTTTGATAAAAGCCAATGGCGTTTGATTAGTTTAAGTTTAATAGCCTCATTAATATTTACAGTATATTGTTATAATCATTTACCAATAAAGGATTTTAGAGCATTTAGAATAAATGCAAGTATTACAGAAGGTATGGTTGTTCCACCAGATGCTTTGCCAGCAATTATTGAGTATACGTGGATTATTGAAAAAGACGGAGTAAAAACAACTTATGTGGGTGATTATCCTACAATTGAAGGCGGGGAGTTGGTAGGTTCTTCTTCAGAAATTATTAGAGAAGCTGTAGAACCTAAAATTCATGATTTTATGATTGAAGGGGAAACAGATGATACCGAGTTATTCTTATCTAAAGACAACGTATTGGTTGTTGTCGCTTATGATTTTGCTAAATCAAGCGACGAAGGGTTTAAAGCAATCAAAAAGGCAACTGATGAAGCCCTGAAAAAAGGATATACGGTTATAGGTATGACAGCAGAAACTCAGGAAAGTAGAGTTGCTAAAATTGCAGAATACGGTTTGAATTTTGAATTTTATTTCTGTGATGGCATAACATTAAAAACTATTGTTCGTTCTAATCCAGGAGTATTTGAAATGGATAAAGCAATTATTCAGCAAAAGTTCCATTGGAATGATATTGATCAATTAAAACTGTAATACTAGGAGTACATTAATAACAAACATCATGAGAAAAATTACGATTCTTATATTACTAATAACCACAATTTCTTTTGCTCAAAAAAAGAATAAAAATTGGGCAGATGATTTTGTAGTTTCAGAAAAACCGACTATTCCTGTGGAGGAAATTAAAGGGTTTTTAAAAGCTGGTCAGTATATAATTACATATGAAGCTGGTGATTTCAATGGAGATAAATTAATTGATGCGATACTTGTTGTTGGAGATTTAGATGAAGTAAGTAGTTATAGAAGCGACAAGATAAAGTCCAAACGAAGTGTAATTATTTTAAGAAGAAACGATTCTGGTGTATTAGAAAAAACATTAGAAAATGAAGATATTGTGTATTGTTATACATGTAATTCTTCACAAGGCAGTCCGTTAACTTCAGTAGTTTTTTCTGGAAATACATTTGCTGTCGAGCATGAAGCAGGAAGAGTGAACCGCTGGACTAGAATTATTACTTTTGAATACGATAGAGAAAAACAATTGTGGTTGTTACTGAAAGATGCTTCTTCAACGTATAATATCATGAATAGTAAAGGGTTTACTTCTGATGTGAAAACTCAAGATGATTTTGGGTTTATTTACTTTGAAAATTACGATGCTTTTTCAGAAGATTTAACGAAACAAACAAAGCACTAATTGATACAGTATTTACTAAATAAATTAGGCTATTCAGTATTGACTCTTTTTGGGGTGATTACCGTTATTTTCTTTCTATTTAATGTGCTTCCTGGTGATCCTGCTAAAATGATGTTGGGGCAAAACGAAAGTGCAACACAAATTGCAGCAATAAAAAAGAAATTCGGATTTGATAAGCCGTTATCTACTCAGTACGGGTATTATTTAAACGATTTATCACCAATATCATTTCATAGCACAAACACGAATAATTATACTAGCTTATCTACTAATAAATACAGCGCACTAGAACTTTTTACTGTAGCCAATACTACTATAGTGCTTAAAAAACCATACTTAAGAGAATCGTTTGTTAAGTCAGGAAAACCAGTTGGTCAAATAATAAGTGAGACCTTACCAAATACAGCAGTATTAGCTGTTGCTTCAATATGTATAGCGTTATTGGTTGGAATTGTATTAGGAATATTTTCGGCATTATATAAAGATTCTTGGATAGATAAGTTTATTCAAATATTCAGTATTCTTGGTATGAGTGTGCCATCGTTTTTTAGTTCAATTGTTTTTGCGTGGTTATTTGGTTATGTGTTGCATAAATACACAAATTTAGAAATGACTGGTAGTTTGTATGAATTAGACGATTTTGGAGAAGAAGTTCATTTAAAATTGAAAAATTTAATTTTACCAGCTTTGGTTTTAGGAATCCGTCCTTTAGCAGTCGTGATTCAATTAATGCGAAATTCGTTATTAGAAGTATTTAATCAGGATTATATCCGTACTGCCAGAGCAAAAGGATTATCGGAATTTACGATTATAAAAAACCACGCTATAAAAAATGCAATGAACCCGGTTGTTACTGCAATTTCTGGATGGTTTGCGTCCTTGTTGGCAGGAGCCGTTTTTGTAGAATATATTTTCAATTGGAATGGACTGGGAAAAGAAATAGTTGATGCTTTAAATAATTTAGATTTACCAGTTATTATGGGTTCTGTACTAGTAATAGCAAGTATGTTTGTAATTATTAATATTTTTGTCGACATAATATATGGGTGGTTAGACCCCAAAATAAGATTGAATTAAAAGAAAGACATTATGATGAAATTTAAAATAGTATTGATTGCATTAGTAACAGTAATTATTAGTGCTTGTGCGCAAGAAAAAATTGAAAAAACAGCATTTCCACAAGAGGCATTATCAGCTAAACTGATGAGCTTAAAAGGAGAAAATGTTACATTGGAAGATGTATTGAAAAAGCACCAAGGAAAAACAATTGTATTGGATATTTGGGCTTCATGGTGTAGTGACTGTATAAAAGGATTGCCATTGGTAAANGCCTTACAGGAACAAACAAAAAGTGATGATTTGGAATTTGTTTTTTTATCGGTTGATAGAAAGCTAGATAAATGGAAGTCGGCAATTGATAAAAGAAATATCGTAGGAGATCATTATTTAGTTTCTTCAGGATCAATGAAAGGATCTTTAGGAAAGTCAATTGATTTAGATTGGATCCCTCGTTATATGGTAATTGGGAAAGACGGAAGTATAAAATTATATAAAGCAATTAAAGCGAATGATGCTAAAATTTTAGAAGCAATTAAAGCTGATAAATAAAATTAGGATTGAGTTAATTGAATATTACTAAATGTTATAATAATTAAAATTACACCCTTTAGTCCCCTCTCCAAGTTTGTGCTTAGCGCAGTTGAAGTTGGAGAGGGCTAGGGAGAGAGGCCTATGAGAAAGAATATTGTTGCAGGAAATTGGAAAATGAATAATGATACAAAGGAGACTAAATTATTATTAAAAGAGATAAGAAAAGGGGTAAAGAAAGCAGCCTTAAAAAATACTAAAGTAATAGTTGCTCCTTCGTTTGTGAATTTAAATACAGCAGTAAAAGTTTTAGGTAATTCAAAAATTAAAGTTGCTGCTCAAAATATGAATGCTGCTAAAAACGGGGCTTTTACTGGGGAAATTTCTGCAGATATGCTTAAAAGTGCAGGAGTAAAGACTGTTATTTTAGGACATAGTGAGCGTCGCGCTTATTTTGGAGAAACGGATGCAATTTTAAAAGAAAAGGTTGATAGTGCATTGGAGCAAAAAATGAAGCTAATTTTCTGTTTCGGTGAAGAGTTAAATGATAGAAAAGAAAACAAACATTTTGAATTGGTTGAAAGTCAAATTAAAAATGCTTTGTTTCATTTACCAGAAACTTCATGGAAGAAAATTGTATTGGCATATGAACCCGTTTGGGCTATTGGAACTGGAGAAACAGCTTCGCCTGAACAAGCACAGGAAATGCACGCATTTATAAGGAAGACAGTAGCAGATAAATACACTGCTGAAATAGCGGATAACGTATCTATTTTATACGGAGGAAGTGTAAAACCAACGAATGCAAAAGAAATTTTCTCAAAGCCTGATGTTGATGGTGGGTTGATAGGTGGAGCGGCATTAAAAGCAGCAGATTTTTTAGCAATTATAGCAGCAATATAATTATGAGTGCACCAATATATTTAGGATATACATTTGATATATCGCCGAGAGAACCTGGGACAGAAATTTTAATAGCAGAATTGGGATACGCTGGTTTTGAGAGTTTTGTTGAAAATGAAGCAGGAGTCATCGCTTATATCCAAAAGCCAGAATGGAATGCTGATATTTTAAACGACATCTATATCTTAACGAATGATGAGTTTACCATTTCATATACTTCAGAAGAAATTGAACAAGTAAACTGGAATAAAGAGTGGGAAAAGAACTTTCATGCTATTGAGGTTGATGGTAAGTGTACTGTAAGAGCACCATTTCATGAAAAAACTGACACTGAGTTTGATATTATAATTGAACCCAAAATGAGTTTTGGAACTGGCCATCATGAAACAACTCATATGATGATTGAACATATATTAAAGCTAGATGTAACTGGCAAATCGGTTTTAGATATGGGATGTGGTACTGGTATTTTAGCAATTTTAGCTGAAATGCGTGGTGCAAAAACACTAGATGCAATTGATATTGATAACTGGTGTTATTTAAATACAATTGAAAATATTGAACGTAATAACTGTCATAACATAAAAGCATATGAAGGTGGGGCTAGTCTGTTGGAAGGGAAGAAGTATGATGTTGTTATCGCAAATATTAACAGAAACATTTTATTGAAAGATATTGCTACTTATGCTTCTTGTTTAAATGAAAACGGAACCTTATTGTTAAGCGGATTTTATGTAGAAGATATTTCGTTAATTTCGGAAGAATGTGGTAAACAGCAATTAAAATTTGTAGAAAACTTAGAAAGAAACAACTGGGTAGCAGTAAAATACGTAAATTTGTAGTATAATTGGTTAAGTATGAGTGTACAAGAACAAGTATTAGAAGAGGTTTCCTTAAAAACGAAAGAAACTAAAAACAATGAAATTGTTTTATATAATGATGAAGTAAATAGCTTTGATCATGTAATTGATTGTTTGATTGCTACTTGTGGTCATGAACCATTACAAGCAGAACAATGCTCGTTAATAGTTCATTATAACGGGAAATGTACGGTAAAAACAGGTGAATTAAAGGATTTAAAAATTCAATGTACGAAATTGTTAGAAGCAGGTTTAAGTGCTGAAATAATATAACTACTATAATAGTTTAGTAAAAGGCTCTAATTTAAAATTAGAGCCTTTTTTTTGTGTAATAGGGTTTCATATTATTTTCTGATGTAAAAAAAAATGATTAACTTAAAGGTATGGTTATCAATTTATTAATGTAATAAATTTAATTATGTTTAAACAATTATACTTACTGGTTAGAAATACCTTTTCAAATGAACCATTAGACGAAACAATTTCAATTGAGTTTTCAATTTATGATGCGATATCTATAGGAGTGATTTTAGTTATTATTTGGTGGGCAGTGTTTCTATGAAATTTAATGTGATATAAATTAACAAATCCTAACAATTTTAGTTGTTAGGATTTTTTGTAAATTTTGAAGGATTGATGTTTATTGTTTTTTTGAGGTTAGTAGGTAGCTTCATTAAAAGTTTTTATTTTTAGAGGGAATTTAAATTTTGCTCTAAAATCACTAATACTGTAAATGAAGCTACTTTCTTTTACTAGCCTTCCTTTTTAGCGGCAGGAATACTGCTACGGCCTAAAATAAAACCTGAGATACCACCTATTAATGCAGAAAGCTCTTTTCCTCCCAAAACGCCTGTTATACCAAATAGAATTATGGCAATAATAATTGAGAATATGGTTATGAATTGTAACCCAGCATCTCCAGAGAAAATAGTTTTTCGAATTTCATCATCTTTATACGCAATAATAAAAAAGCCAATGATCACAATAGCTACTAAAATAGCGAAAGACCAACTAATTTGCTTTTTAAAATTCTGACTGACAAATGAAGTGTTATTTAACTCTGTTACCTTTGTGCCAACACTTGAAAGTTGATCGGTTTTTTTCAGAATTGCTTGTACTTTATTTTCAATAATCCTTCGAAACCCTTCCGTTACCGTAATCGATTTCATGCTATGTAAATCCTGTCCACCAACCGTTTTAAGTTCAGGCATTATAATTTGTGACTTGATTTCTTCCAAGCGTTGGATGTTTATTCTGTCACTTACAGTAAAATTACTTGAATCAATACCGTCTAAGGTTTTTTGATCATAGTCACTAACTGATTTTTCAAGACTTTGTGCTCTTTCTAATTCTGTAAACAGCCCACTAATTTCATACATCATGGAATACATTTCAGCAATTATCTTAAGCCTTTCGTTTTCCAATTCCTTATAATCGTTGGATTGTTCTTTTGTTTTCGTTGATTCTATGAAATCTGTGTTTTCTTGCCCGAAGAGAGGAAAATTGAGTAGTAATATCATGGTGATACTCAATAGTAAAGTCAGGGGATTTTTAATTTTAATTTTCATCGTGTTTGGTTTTTTTTGCCATCACAATGTATATTCATTACTGCACAAAAAAACGAGTAGTTTTACTCGTTTTTTTGTGCGGGTATTTTCTGTTAGTAACCTGAAAAAGGATTCAACACCTGTTGAATCCTTTTTTAATATTGACCTTTATTTATTCTAATTTGAAATTTTAATTATAAGCTATACTATTTAATTAGGAATGTTTTATATACTATGTAGTACGTAGTAATATTCTTGGATTATTTTTTAATCTTATAACTATTGTCAATGTTATCAATATAGATTTTACAGTCTTTAAAAAAGCCAATTCTGATTCTTGGTTGGCTTGAAAGATTTATGGTAGTTTTTACGTTTTTAAAATCTAGTTAATTATAACGCCTTATAAAATGATTAATATCAGGTATATTCACCTCACTAATAGTAGCGAGGTGTTTAACATGCTATAAGTTGTTAACAACTTATAGTTCCCTTTTCACTGTTTTTGTTACCTAATTAATTTAATTATTTTTCAATTCAAATAAAATAGTAAGTGCTAATATCACTTTAGCTATTTGGAAATACAGAAAAAATGTGTGAGGCGGTTCCTACTACTTATTTTATTAATTTTACGAAATGAATTCAAAACCACATCCAGGCATCCTTATTCAAGGAGCGAGAACAAACAACCTGAAGAACATTTCGTTGCGTATTCCGCACAACAAATTTATTGTGGTAACTGGAATATCGGGCTCAGGAAAATCAAGCTTGGTATTTGACATAATAGCCAAAGAAGGACAACGCAGGTATTTTGAAACATTACCATCTTTTGCGCGTCAGTTTATGGGTAAATTGAATCGCCCGGATGTAGATGAAATTGAAGGACTTTCTCCAGTTATTGCAATAGGACAACGTACCACAGGAATGCATGCGCGTTCTACAGTTGGTACTATGTCGGATATCTATGATTTGTTGCGCTTGTTGTTTGCAAGAACTGGAACATCAGATAAACCTATAGCCCTTTCTCGTGCGCTTTTTTCGTTTAATTCAGCAGTTGGTAAGTGTACCCGTTGCAATGGTATTGGTAAAGAGGAAGAAATAGATTTGAACCGCCTAATCAGCTCTCCCGAAAAATCAATTAGAGCCGGAGCATTGGCACCGACATTACCCAATGGGTATATTATGTACTCACAAGTAACTATTAATGTGCTCAACCAAGTATGCGAAGCCGAAGGCTTTAGTGTTGATATTCCATGGAATGAATTGACAGACCAACAGCGCGAAGTAATTTTGCAGGGTAGCGAGCTAATAAAAGTGCCTTTTGGTAAGCACAGTTTGGAGTCGCGCTTAAAGTGGACAGGGATTAAAGCTAAGCCAAGAGAGGAAGGACATTACAAAGGAATGATTCCGATTATGTCGGATATTTTGAGAAGAGATCGGAATGCCAATATTTTAAAGTATGTACATTCGGTAACGTGCGCAGCCTGTAATGGAACGCGTTTAAATAGCGATGCTTTAAGTGTTACCGTTCATGGTAAATCAATAGCAGAAGTAGTAACCTTGGAACTGAATGAATTAAAATCGTGGATTCAGACCAACACTTGGGGAACTGTAGCGAAAGAAATTATCAGTAAAATAGAGTCTCAAGTTGATTTGTTGGAAGATTTGGGATTGGGTCATTTGACCTTAAATCGTTCTTCAAAATCGCTTCGTGCGAGTGAGATTCAACGTATACGTATCGCCAATCAGATTTTAGTTCCGTTAAGTGATGTGTTGTACGTTTTTGATGAACCTTCAATTGGCTTACATCAAGAGGAGAACGAAAGATTGATTTATCACTTTAAACAACTCGTTAAAAAAGGAAACACGGTTATTGTTGTTGAGCATGATTTGGACACTATTACCAGTGCTGATCATATCATAGAAATTGGCCCGAAAGCAGGAATTAATGGAGGAGAGCTTATTTTTAATGGATCCTTTTCAGAATTTACTCAACAAGAGAAATTAGCAGCTATCAGTCTAACATATAGCGCAATTACAAGTTCAATTGGCACAGCCATACCGGTTTCAAAATCTAAAAAAGAAATCAAATCCATTCGATTGATTGGATGTAGAGAAAGAAACCTGAAAAACATTGATGTTGAATTTCAGCTTGGAAAACTAAATGTGGTAAGTGGAAGATCGGGTGTTGGAAAATCAAGTTTAGTAAAAGAAACCTTACTTAAAGCTGTGCAACAGCATTTGGGAATTGAAGTTAATGAGCCAGTCCAACTGACCAGTCATAAAAATATTAATGCCATCAATAAACTGATTTTTATAGATCATTCACCAATAGGAAAAACACCACGGAGTAATCCGGCAACCTATTTAGGGTTGTCGGATCATATTCGTGATATTTATGCGAGTTTGCCCGAATCAAAAACGCTCAAATTTACCAAATCTCGATTTTCATTCAATAACAAAGGTGGAAGATGCGAAACCTGTCAAGGTGCTGGGAAAACACAAATAGGAATGCACTTTTTGGGTAATGTAGATTTGGTTTGCGGTACCTGTAACGGTGATCGATTTAATGTCGAAACGCTACAAATTAAATACAATGGATTATCCATTGCGGACTGTTATAAATTATCAATTAACGAAGCTGTTTCTTTTTTTGAAGATCAGAAAAAGGTATTTGTAGGACTGAAAATATTACAAGAAATAGGACTTGGGTATTTAACGCTCGGACAATCCTCAACAACACTTTCGGGAGGAGAAGCACAACGTATTAAAATTGCCAATCAACTACAGAAAAAAGATACAGGAGATACTTTATACGTGATTATTGAACCAAGTATAGGATTGCATCATGATGATATTAAATCGCTAACCCATTTGTTTGATAGTATTACGCAGAAAGGCAATACCATAGTTTGTATTGAACAAGATGAAGCCATTATTGGTTGGAGTGATTGGCACATTGAACTCGGCCCCAAAAGTGGTGCAGCTGGAGGTACAATTTTGTATCAAGGAATTCCTAAAGTAAATACCAAAAGCACAAAAAAAGAAGCGGATATATCTCACTTCGATTCCGCTCAGTGTGACAGGCCTAATGAGATCATATTGAATGGTGTAACTACGCATGGGTTGAAAAATATTGATGTTCGAATTCCCAAAAACCAGTTGACAGTTGTTACTGGAATTTCAGGAAGTGGAAAGTCATCTCTGGTTTATGATACTTTGTTTGCAGAATCTAATGCCCGTTTTACGGAATCGTTATCTACTTATAACAGAAGTTTCCTGCAACAAAATAGTGAGGCTGAAATAGCTTCGTTCTCAGGTTTAGGACCAGCAATTGGTATCAACAGAAAGGGAGGTACTCCTTCAAAGCGATCAACGGTTGGTACATTGTCTGGAGTGTATGATGCATTCCGCTTGTTGTATTCAAGGATTGCCCAACATAAAGGAGAAACCTATACAGCTCAGCACTTTTCTTTCAATCATCATTTGGGTGCTTGTCCAGTATGTGAAGGTTTGGGGGTGAAGCTTAAATGCAATCCAGATGCCATAATCGTTTCTCATAATAAAACCATCTTGGAAGGAGCTGTATCTGTGAATAAGACAATTGGGTATTATGCTGATGTCAATGGTCAATTTATTGCCACGTTAAAAGAAGCCGCAAAACAAAACAATTGGAATATTGAACTTCCTTGGGAGCAACTAGAAGATGACGTAAAGTATCTTATTCTGTACGGAACGGGCGAAACTGTTTGGGAGGTGACTTGGGAGTTTACTACCAAATCGAGAACTGGTACACAAGAGTTACAAGCAAAATGGTTAGGATTATGCAATTATATCGATGATGAATATCAGCGAAAACTCCATAACAAGAATCTAAAAGATTTAGAAGAATTATTACACGCTGTTGAGTGTCCAACATGTCATGGAAGCCGATTGAAACCGGAATTGTTAAATACCAAGTTTCTTGGAAATAACATTTATGAAATTTCTCATTTGAGTATTGATTCTTGTTTGGAATTGATTGAGCAAATAGATAATAAAGAAGATGAAGTTATATTGGCCATCAGTAAAGTGGTGTTGCCACCAGTAACAAAATCGTTACAGACTATTGTAGATCTTGGATTGGGGTATTTAAATTTGGATAGAGTAGTGAGCTCACTTTCTGGAGGGGAACGACAGCGAGTTACGCTGGCAGGTCAATTATCTACACACTTGTTTGGTGTTACCTATGTGTTGGATGAGCCCACCATAGGATTAGACGAAGAACAAGTTGCTGTTTTATCCCTCGCCTTAAAAAGAATTGTAGCCAATGGAAATACTGTAGTGGTAGTTGAGCATGATGAGTCTTTTATCAAAAGTGCTGATTACCTCATTGAAATGGGACCAGGCGCAGGGAATTTAGGTGGCGAAGTCATCTATCAAGGGAAGGTTGCTGATATTGCTAAAGCAAAACATTCAGTCACCTATAAATTGTTTCAAGAGAATGGAGTAGCTCCAGTTCAACAACAAAACAAAAAAGGGGAGCCCTTTGGCGTGAAAAGAGCATTTGCTAATAATTTAAAGAATGTTGATGTTAACTTTTATTCCCGACAAATAATAGCAATCAAGGGTGTTTCAGGAAGTGGAAAATCAAGTTTGATTAAAGAAGTGTTGTATAGTTCTTGGCTAAAAAATAGACCAGTTAATTGTACTTCCGTAAATGGATTAGACCAATTTAGCGACCTGTTACTTATAGATCAAGAAGCACTTAAACAAAACAGGTTGAGTACTCCCGTATCGTATACAGGAATTATTGAACAAATAAAAACACTATTCTCTAAAACAGCGTTTGCAAAAAATGCGGGACTCAAGAAAGCTGACTTTTCCTATCAAAGTAAGAATGGAAAGTGCCCAACTTGTGCTGGTCATGGAAAGCTAAAAACAAGCATGGATTTTATGAGCGATATCTGGTTGACTTGTGATGCCTGTAAAGGAATGCGTTATAATGATGCAATTCTAGCTTGTAAGTATAAAGAACGTTCTATTGGTGATGTATTAAAGATGACTGTTCAACAAGCAATTGAATTTTTCGAATCAGGAGCTATCGTGGGAAACTTGGATGTTCTCAAGCAAGTAGGAGTGGGACATTTGCTTTTAGGGCAATCTGGTAATACC
>JABSPO010000074.1 GCA_013214625.1 Flavobacteriaceae bacterium | reverse complement strand
CGCAAACTTACTTGTTTCTTACTATAACACGTTAAATATTATATAATTCGTAAAAACTTGGGTAACTATTTTGATTTTATTAGAACATATAAGTATAAAGGTCATTTTATATATTGTTATTGATGAATCTAAATTCTTTACTATGAAAAAAATACTTACATTTTTTATTTGTTCAATGTTTTATTTAGGTTTTTCACAGAATATTACTATTACATATGAAAATCCATTAGGAATTGAAATTTTTGGTAGTGAAGAAATATATCATGTATTTATACAAAATAATACTGAAAATATTATTGATGAAAATTCTATATTAGAAGTCAACTTACCTGTGGGAATAACTTATGTGGACAACTCAGTATCAAGTAATTTTATGGTAACATCAGTATTAGACGTTAATAATCCAGAATTTACAACTATAAATCCTATTGCAGTTGGGGAAATAATTACTTTAGAATTTAAAGCTGAAGCAAAGTGCAATAGTTATGCATTTATTGATGACAATTTAGTCGCTATTAAAAATGGGATAAATTATTCTTATAGTATCGGAGGAGTGAATCAATCAGAAATAATACTCAATGAAACTGATAGTTATAATTTGTCTTTTAGCGATGTCAGTTTAGAGTTGCCATTAGAAATTTTGAGTCAGGCTAATCAAACTCTTGAGTTTAATAGTATAAACGAGTCATTAACTCAGAGTCTTCATATAAATATACCCGGAAATTCAGCTGAGTTTTCTACATTTCAAATAAATGTAACTCCAACTTCTGAATTGGAGTTTATGGGGATTTCTGAATTAATTATTGGTACAACAAGTTATAGTGCATTAGTTACTACAATAATAGCCCCTTTAGCGCCTAGTACTACTACTAATTTGATTTTCAAAGCTTCTGATATTGATACTATTTTATCTAATTTTAGTGCAAATATGCTAATTAAAGTTAAATTGGATTATAAAGCTAAAAATTGTTTTATAGGAAACTCTCAGCATGTAGAATACGAATCTGTAATTGGCAGTCTTGATGATGGTAATTGTGTTGTAGCGAAAAGCATAGGTGATTTTGAATTTCTTCCTCTAGCTCCAAGTTTAAGTTATTCATTTGATTCAGATGATGGACTTAATTTATGTGGTGAAACTTCTTCAGTAGAGTATACCATAACTAATTCTATAGATGCTTCTGGTGCAGCTTATGATATTCATTTATTATTGAATTCGAATTATGGATGTGAAATTTCTAATATTAAAATTAATGGTATTCCCGTAGAAACATCAATTTATACTTCTGGAAATGATAGTATGGTACATTTATTTGGTGATCAAATTTTTGATTTAACAGATTTAACAGATGAGGATAATGATGGTGAAATAGATGATTTAGCTCCTGGAGCAACAATAAGAGTTACATGTGATGTTAGTTTGGCGCTTTTGCCTGAAGATTTTTTGTTAGATAATTGTAATAGCGGTTTTTATGGTCTGTATTTTCAGAGTGAATTTTATAGTTTAAATTCCGAGTGTGAAACAAGCTATTCTACAGATAATGGTTTGTATTCTTCATTTCAGTTAAATGACACAGGTAAATCCACAAGTTTACTTCTTGACATTGATGTAAATGATGGTGAATCTAATCATATTCAGTTTTGTTTTGAAAGAAATGGAGGAGGGAATGAAAATCAAATTTATGATGACACGATGTTATTAGAAGCAAATATTGAAATTCCTTGTGGTGCTGAATTGAATTTAAACATTACGCCAACCTTTACTACACAATATGGTACAGAACTGACAACAATAGCTACTACTTCAATTGTTAATGAAAAAACGATATTGCATTTAGAAGTTATGGATCCTTATGTTTTCTCTAATTCTATGAGTACCTATGGAGGATGTTTTGAGTTTGATTTACTTTTAAATTGTGATAATTTCATTAATTGTACAAATACCGATCCACTATTAGAGGCTACTGTTTATGGAGCTTTTTCTGAGTGCACTAGTCAAAAAATGAATCTTGGTTGCGAACAAAAAAAGCTTTATTTACATTGTATTCCAGTAATGCCATCATGTCCTTCACCATATGCTATAATAGCGAGTGATTTTGAAGCCGTTAGAACTAGCTATGGAACTTCTACAAATGGCACACAAATAACCATTGAAGGAGTAGATGATGGTAATTTTTCTGGATTAAATACAAAAGGAGCATACGCAGGTGATAGCATTCGTACAGAAATAACTGGTACCGCAATGTGTGAAATAGGAAGTGATCAAACTATTTATGGGTATATATGGTATTCACATCCTGAAAACTTTCCGTTTTTAACAATGACAGGTGCTGAATATATTAATGATGATGGAGATTCAGTAACAGTAAATAATTTCAATATTAGGACAGATTTAAGTACTGCAATAAAAACAGTTTATCAAATACAAGTTAATAATCAAGAAATTAATGCAGGAAATGTTATTAAAATTAGGGGAATGTTTATAGTAGACAAAATAATTAATAATTCATCAGGTTTTCCAAATGTTTATACTTTTGGTCAGTTTAGAGGAGGATTTAATTTGAATCCGACTCCACCACCAACTCCCTTACACTATGGAGCAGATTTTGAAGTGTATGGGTTGGATTATTTCGGGGGTTTTGTAGGTACTCCTGCTATTTGTTCAGCTGGAGGTGATTTTAATGTTTCTTTTCATGTACAAGGTGGTTTTGAGGATGATTTCCCAAATGAATTTAGAAATGTAATCCAAATTATTGGTCCTTTAGAAGTAATAATACCAGCGGCTATTAATGGAGGGGTAGTTCTTGCTAGTGCAAAGTATTCAGTAAGTGGGGTATCTGGATTACCTAATTTAAGTATTCATTCCGTAGTAGGTAACCCCGGTGTATTCAGAATTTATGATACTGGATATGGATCGCTTGAGGAGTTTCGTCCTTTTGATAAAACAAGTACTATAATGTATTGTAGTATTCGAATTCGATTGGAATTAAATGATTGTACACTTCCTGCGGGGCAAACTATAGATGTAGTGGGGTCACATTTAGAACAAGGGTATGCGGAAGAACCTTCAAAAGAAATTATTGAAACTAATTACCTTACAAATATTGCTAGCAACGGAAGTGGATTTGTATTTGAAGACTTAAGTATAGATGTTGTAAATCCTTTTTTTCAAACTATAGGTTCTGTAACGAGATACAAGATAGATGTTGATAATATTAATACCCAACAGGCCAAACATCCGTGGATTAAATTTACATACCCAGATAATTTAATTACCATTAATAATTCTGCAATTGATGGGTATGACATTGTTGGATCAGTTTACGATACAAATACATTATTATTAAAACTACAGCCGATTAATGCTGGTTGTGGAATGGAGGGATATATTGATGTAACTTTAAATGATTGTGATTTTAACGACCAATATGTTGATATTCAGATAGAAACAGGAATTTCTTGTGAACCTATCTCTGATGATGTTTTTAATAATGATGGTGTTGTTTGTCCTTTAGATACTGATAAAAAGGTTCAATTAGAAATTATTAAATCAAATTTAAGAATGGATGTAATACCACTTTTCGATAGTAGTGTTCCTCTTCAATATTGTGATTCTTTTCAGTATATAGTACAAATATTTAATAATGAGAAAGCAAATATTACTAGCCCGAGTTTTCAAGTAGATGTGCCAAACGGATTTGAAATGTCTGTGCAGTATCTTTACCCTGTTTTTGAAGCTATTGATGCTACCAATTCTCAATTTAATAATACAGGTTTTTCATTACCAATAGATATTATAAGTGGTCAATTATGGGATTTAGAAGAAACAAATGGAATACTTCCTGGGTATATAGCTAATCAATCTGATTATTTAAATAATTACTACCAATTATTAGTAACGCTTACGCCTACCTGTGGTTATGACGGAGTAAGTTCTATTAATTTTTCGGCAAGCGGTATTACTAATTGTAATGAAGATAAAGAAATAACTTTTCAATCCACCCCTACATTTTTAGAGTTAGATGCTCTAAATAATTATTCTCATCAATTGTATATGGATGTACAACAAAATGCCGGTTTAGATAATTACACAGCCATAGTTCATTATGTTCCTAATACTGATATTTCGGATTCATTAGGTGTTTTTACTGTTAATTTACCTGCTGGAATATATTCTACAGATAATTTAAATTTTACATTACCTTCTAGTGGAGGTACTGATTTCATCTTTGATTTCACTATGGATCCGGAATATTGTGGAGATGTAAGTTTTCTTATAAATACTATAATTGATATAGAATTAGGTTGCAATACTAATACTACTTGTGTAAGTAGATTTGAGTTACAAGATACATTAACAGAATACATTTGCATTCAAGAGTGTGTTATTGAAAGGGTGGATATTGAGGTTATTACAGGTTTTTCCTGTTTGAATTATAACTTAAATGCTGTTACCTCTGTTGTTAGCTATGGTGATCTAGTTTCTTATGATTGGGTGATAACGGATACAAACAATAATTTAATAGGTAATTACTCAGGTAATGAAATAGAAGTTGATTTACCAAATGTAGGGATGCCTTTTACTGCAGTGTTAACTGTATTAGGTATGAATAATAATGGTAGTGTATGTAAAGCAAAAAAAATAGTTACTTTAACTCCAAGTTGTGAACAATGTGATATTAATGGTGAATTTACTATTTCCACAAATAGTAATGATGCTTGTAATAGTATAGTGCTAACACCAAATATAACTGTTTATAATGGTGAAATTACTTCTTATTTATGGAGTCTATATGATGAGCAAGGTAATGTGTTAGAAACAATTCATTCAAATACAATTATTCCAGAGTTATTTATTTACGAGTTTTTGGAAAATGGGGTTTATAGAGTGTGCTTAGAGATAAATAGTAGTAATATACTAGGAGAGACTTGCAGTAAGCAAATTTGTAAAGAAGTAATAATTAACTGTACACCTTGTAGTGTCGATTCTAAATTTAGTACTCAAAAAATAAGTGATTGTACCTATCAATTTAATAATCACTCAATAGTTAGCAATTGGAGTGATGTTGAATATTTATGGGATTTTGGTGATGGAAATACTAGTACAGAATTTGAGCCAAGACATACTTATACAACTACTGGGAGTAATAATGTGTTCCTTACAGTTACAACTTTAAATAGTACAAATGGTAGCTGTGAAAGTACATTTGGACCAATGAAAATTGAAGTTAACAGTTGTTTTCAAGATGGAGGTTGTTTAGATATTACCGATACAACTGATATTGATGTATTTCCTAACCCTAATAATGGAGTATTTACTTTATCTTTTAATAGTTGTATTAAATCTAGCGAAATTCGTGTTTATGATACATTAGGGAAAATAATTTATTATAAAATAATGAGAAATGATAATAAGGTTTTTATAGATATTTCTAATTGTGCTAAAGGAGTTTATTTTGTTAAAGTTTCTAGTAATACTATGAGCAAAACTAAAAGGATTATTATTGAGTGAAAGTGGAAATTTTAAATTTAAGTATATAATATGTGTATCTTTTGATTTGTAGTATGATAATTACTTTATAAGCATGTAAGTTTTTGTGTTTTTTCTGACTAAGACTCAGTTAAATTATTTATCTTCATTCATATATGAGTAAACCCTTTATTTCTTCTCTTCAGAACACTTTAGAAAAGTCGTTAGTTTTATTAGAGAATATACCTGACTCTGTTTATATAGATGCTACTGTTGGTCCTTTTTACTCAACTATAGGCGGGCATATTAGGCATATACTGGATTTTTATTTTTCGATTTTTAAAGGATTGAATAATTATCTAATCGATTTAACGGATAGAGAGCGTAATAATACTATTGAAATTGATGTATACTTCGCTAAAACGGAAATAAAAAAAGTTATACTGGAATTGGATAGTTATTTAGACTATGATTTAGAAGAGAAATATGAATTGATTGATGATTTAGGACTGGGAAAAATGTCTATACCTACTAACTTATATGCAGTTTTTGCTCAAGCAAATTCACATACAATTCATCATTATGCAATTATATCTCAATTGCTTTTTACTTTTGAAATTGTAATTGAAGACAAAACGTTTGGGTATAATCCAACAACACCTGTTAAGGTATCTAGTAAAATACTAATCGTTAAATAATGCTTTTATAATTGTGTGTAAACCTTTCATCGTAAGTAATATAGCTGCTATACAAAATAAGCCAGCAATACCAATTGTTAAAAAATTTCGTAATTTAAACCCTAAATGCAATAAAAAAGGGCCAGAAAACATAAAAAATAATGCAATAGCCATAAATTTTATTCCTTTTGATAATACTTCTTTATTTGTTCTCATTATTGTAAAATGTTGTTGCATTACGAACAGATCCGTGTGTTAATAAAAGTTCTTGTGCTAAACCGTGGCTTATGTGTAATGAATTCATAATCATTTGAGTGCCACGTTCTACTAATTTATCATTAGAGAGTTGCATGTCAACCATTTTGTTACCCCTGACTTTTCCTAATTGAATCATGGTAGCAGTAGAAATCATATTTAAAACTAGTTTCTGTGCAGTTCCAGCTTTCATACGTGAGCTTCCAGTGACAAACTCTGGACCAACAACAACAACAATGGGGAGTTTTGCGGTTAATGCTAAAGGGCTATCTTGATTACATGTAATGCATCCAGTTGTAATATTATTTTCATTACATTTTTTTAAACCTCCAATAACATATGGTGTTGTTCCTGAAGCGGCAATACCAATAACAACATCATTACCTGTAATATTGTATTTGTTTAAATCAATCCAAGCTTGCTCGGTATCATCTTCAGCGTTTTCAACAGCTTTTCTTATTGCGTCATCACCACCTGCAATTAAGCCTACAACTAAGTCATGTGAAACTCCAAAAGTAGGAGGGCATTCTGAGGCATCAACAACACCTAGTCTGCCACTTGTTCCAGCACCTATATAAAATATCCTACCGCCATTTTCTAATTTAGTTACAGTTTCAAGAACTAATTTTTCTATTTGTGCTAAAGCTTTTTCAACTGCTAGAGCTACAGTTTTATCTTCAGTATTTATGTTTATAAGTAATTCAGAAACAGTCATTTTTTCTAAATCATTGTACTTGGAATCTTGTTCTGTGGTTTTGGTGAAATTCATAATGCAAAGGTAATAAAATCAAAAAGCTTCCGATATGTCAGAAGCTTTTTAACATCTATAATTTAATTTAAATTAAGCAATATTTGCAAAAATACTATTCAAGGTAGTACTTGGTTTCATAGAAGAAACAACTAATGATTCGGTAGGAGCATAGTATCCTTCTAATTCAACAGGGTTTCCTTGAACTGCATTTAATTCGTTTATGATACTAGTTTCATTTGCTGCTAATTCTTGAGCTAACTTAGTAAATTCAGTTTGTAAATCTATATCTTTAGTTTGATTTGCTAATGCTTCTGCCCAATAAGTTGCTAAATAAAAGTGCGATCCTCTATTGTCTAATTCACCAACTTTACGAGAAGGAGATTTATTATTATCTAAAAATTTATCAGTAGCTTCATCTAAAGTTTCTGCTAGTATTAATGCTTTAGCATTGTTGTTTGTATTTCCAAAATGTTCTAATGAAACTGCTAAAGCCAAGAACTCTCCTAATGAATCCCAACGCAAGTGATTTTCTTTAGTGAATTGTTGAACGTGTTTAGGAGCAGAACCTCCAGCGCCAGTTTCAAATAATCCACCACCATTCATTAAGGGCACAATAGATAACATTTTTGCAGATGTACCTAATTCTAAAATAGGGAATAGATCCGTTAAGAAATCACGTAAAACATTTCCTGTAACCGAAATAGTGTCTTTACTTTCTTTGATTCTATCCAGTGTAAAATGAGTAGCATCAATAGGTGATAAAATTCTAATATCTAAACCAGCTGTGTCATGACTTGGTAAATAGGTGTTTATTTTCTTGATTAATTCAGCATCATGAGCCCTGTTTTCATCTAACCAGAATACCGCAGGAGTATCAGAAGCTTTTGCTCTTGTTACTGCAAGTTTAATCCAGTCTTGAATAGGTGCGTCTTTTACTTGACACATTCTCCAAATATCTCCAGTTTCAACGGTATGTTCTAGTAACGTGGTTCCGTTAGCATCGATTATGCGAATAGTTCCGTCGGTAACCATTTCAAAAGTTTTGTCATGAGAACCATATTCTTCGGCTTTTTGAGCCATTAAACCAACATTAGGAACTGTTCCCATTGTTGTAGGATCAAATGCTCCATGTTTTTTACAGAAATCGATAGTTGCGCTGTAAATTCCTGCATAACTACTATCAGGTATTACTGCTTTAGTATCTTGTTGTTTTCCTTCGGTATTCCACATTTGCCCAGATGTACGAATCATTGCAGGCATTGAAGCGTCAATAATTACGTCAGATGGAACATGTAGGTTAGTGATTCCTTTATCAGAATCTACCATAGCAATTGATGGTCCGTTTGTGTAAGCTGTTTGGATGTCAGCTTCAATTTCTGTACGTTTATCAGCAGGTAACTCATTTAGTTTTCCTAATAAGTTTCCAAAACCATTATTAACATCTACCCCCAATTCATCTAAAACGGTAGCGTGCTTATCGAATACATTTTTAAAGTATACTTTTACAGCATGACCAAAAATGATTGGATCTGAAACCTTCATCATAGTTGCCTTCAGGTGTAATGAAAACAATACGTTTTTTGCTTTAGCATCTTTTATTTGTTCATCTAAAAAACTCACTAAGGCTTTTTTATTCATTACTGTAGCGTCAATAATTTCTCCTTGTAATAAGTTTAAATTATCTTTTAAAACAGTTTTATCTCCATTGCTTGCAGTAAATTCAATTTTTACTGATGTAGCATTATTGATGGTAGTAGATTTTTCGTTATGAGCAAAATCACCAGCACTCATAGTAGACACATGTGTTTGAGAATCTGAACTCCAAGCTCCCATAGAGTGTGGGTGTTTACGTGCGTAGTTTTTTACTGCTTTTGGCGCTCTACGGTCAGAATTTCCTTCGCGTAAAACAGGATTTACTGCTGAACCTTTTACTTTTCCGTATCTTTTCTGAATGTATTTTTCAGCATCAGTTTTTGGAGTATCAGGATAATCAGGTATAGCAAAACCATCCTCTTGTAATTCTTTAACCGCAGCTTTTAACTGAGGTACAGATGCAGAAATATTTGGAAGTTTTATGATATTTGCTTCAGGTTTTTTAGCCAATTCTCCTAATTCAGCTAATGAATCAGGTACTTTTTGATCATCAGTTAAGTAATCAGGAAATATAGCTAGTATTCTTGCAGCAAGAGAAATATCTTTTGTTTCAATAGTAACTCCTGAAGAAGCTGTAAATGCTTTAACTATTGGTAAAAATGAATGTGTAGCTAAAGCTGGGGCTTCATCTGTTATTGTGTAAATAATCTTTGCTTTTCCTGACATTATTGTTTAATTTTATAATTAGTACGGTAAGGACTACCGTTTATATTTTGTTGTGTTTTTAATTCTTATCTCGAGGTTCTTTACAGAATTCAGATTTAAGGAATTCAAAGATACCGATTATTGTGCGGTTTTTAACAAGTATACAATTGAACTTCTTTTATTGGATAAAGATTTACCAATGTGATAAAATTCGTGTTTAAAATTATAGAACTGTTTAAGTTATACGATTATATTTTATGAATTTAACGATTGTTTTTCGGCATACTTATTGCTTTTTATATACTAAAATAGAATAAAAATCAACTATAAATGACAACTACAGAAACAGGTAAGAAAGAAAAATATAAAAAATTAGCTTTAGGGATGTTATTTGACGCTATTGGTATGGCTTCATTTACATTGCCTTTTATTGGAGAGTTTAGCGATATAATATGGGCTCCTTTATCAGCTTTGATTATGACACGTATGTATAAAGGAAAAACAGGTAAGGTGGCTGGATTGGTAAGTTTATTAGAGGAGTTAGCTCCTGGACTAGATTTTATACCAACATTTACCTTAACATGGATTTATCAATATATGCTTAAAGAAAGAAAGGTAAGTGGTGATGTAATTGATGTTTGATAAAAACATTATGAGATAATTAAAAAGGCTTCCTAGTTTAAGAAGCCTTTTTTGTTACTATAGTTTGATAGTCAAACCAAGAATAATATTCCTTCCTTGATTGTAAATACTATTATTTTTTAGCCTTGATAAATGATTGATATATTGTTTATCTAAAAGATTGTTTACTCCAAGATTAAATTTATAGTTGGCTTTTTTTGTTTGTAACTCTGAATTTACTCCTAAGTTAACTAAGTCATAGTTTTTTGAAGATGTTTCAGAACTACTTACGTTTTGTTGTTTGAATACATTTTTTAAGCTGATAAATGCATTTGTGTTTAATTTAGAATTTTCTGTTATTGTAAAAGTTAAATTTGTGTGTATCGAATTTGCAGGTATTAGAGGTAGGTAAGTATCATTTTGTAATTTACCAGTTACCGTTTCAAAACTACTATTAATATGTAACCAATCCAACGGGTGAGGGTGTAGATGGATTCCTAATTCACCTCCATAAAGTGTTGCATTTTCTTGTAGATAATTAAACACTTGGGCATTATCTATATAATAAGCAGTAGGAGTGAGGTATATATAATCCTTTATGTTATTATAAAATCCATTTACAAAAAAATCAAAATGCTCACTTTTATAATTTAAATTTAAATCAAGTTGAATGTTTTGTTCGTTAATTAAATTAAGATCTCCAGTTTCGTAACGATTGCTTCCTTCGTGTTCACCATCAGAAGTTAATTCAGCCAAGTTTGGGGCTCTGAATCCACTTGCTATATTGATTCTACCAGTTATTTTTGAATTGAAATCGGTTTTAAAACCTACAGCTCCGTTAACACTATTAAATTCTTTATTAGTGTTAATTGGAATTACATTAATATTTCTATAATCATAACGTAATCCGAATTGAATTGCATGTTTTTTCCAATGGTAATGTGATGTTCCAAATATGCCAATATCAGTTGTATTGGCGTCAGGAATTAAGGTTTCAAAGCCTAAGTTCTTGTTTTTTTGATGCATTCCTTGTGTCCCAAGAATGATTTCAAAACCTTTTGTTTTGGGTAATTCATATTTAATATTATAGTTTAAAGTACTCAAATGCATTTCCAAAGCAGGATTTATTTCCTCATCTGAATACCCATCCTCTTCATGTTCATCATGATTGTGCTCTTCCTCATATTCTTTTCTTTTATTAAATATATAACCAAAAGTCATATCAAGTTTTCCTTTATTCAAGTTTACTTTTGTATGTGAGCTTATGATATGGTTTTCAATAGATTGATTTGGTAATAGCGGTTTTATATTATTGTTTTGAGTGTCAATACCTTCAGGAATACCTAAACGACTAAAGTTAATGTTATAACGGATATCATTAGTTATTTTATCATTTCCAAAACCAATACCAGTTTTTAAGTCGTATTCAGAAAATCGTGAATTAGTTACACGTGTATTGTCAAATTGATAATCAGCATGTTGTTGTAAAGAGAAACGAGTTAAAAGTTTTAATTTTTCTGTAGTTTTTTTAAGTCCGAAATTAGTAGTTATTCCATTTGTATTAGAATAGTATTTGGAAGAAACATCAATATTTAAAGAGTCTAACGGAGCATATAATTCAGGATTTAAAAAGAGTACGCCACCAATAGCATCAGAACCATAGAGTAGGGAAGCAGGTCCTTTTATAATTTCCACACTTTCAATACCTGAAGCACTTACTCCAATTCCGTGTTCCTCACCAAATTGTTGATTTTCTAATCGGATTCCTTGAGCATAGACAAGTACTCTATTACTACTCAATCCTCTAATAACAGGTTTGCCTATTCCACTACCAGTACTAATTTGATTAACTCCTGGAACTTGACTTAGTTGTTCAGATAAATTATTTGCATCAGTTAAATCAGCAACTTTTATTTTTTCTACTTTCATGACATTGTCCTTTTGGAGCTTATGAAATGGAGTAGAAATAAGAACACCTTCAAGTTCTAAAACTGTCGAATGTAATTGAAAATTGGTATTTAAATCTGAATTTAACTCAATATTTTCATGAATATTTTGGTATCCTAAATAAGAGATATAAAGTTTATAATTACCTGCAGACAGGTTTTCTAAATTAAAATAACCATTGGAATTGGTTGTGGTACCTGTGTCTAATGATTCGATGTAAATATTTACACCAGTTAGAGGTTCAAATGTTTTTTGATCTGTGATATAACCAGATATTTTGTGCTGTGCAAAGCTACTTAAACTAATAAATAGTATAAGTAAATTTATGAAATGTTTCATATGATAGTTGTATTAATATATATACCTAAGTAGAAACGTAGGTATAATTATAAAAAATAGAATGTGATTGATTTAATCTATATTAATACAGGTGGTCCTCGAAGTGGTTGATTACCAATGAATATATTATGAAAGTGTTCACTCGAATAGTCTGAGTGAATTGAACTATGATAATGAGTGTTTTTTTCTAATGAAAAATAAACAATTGAATCATAGATTTGTGGAGTAGCATATAATTGAATAAAACGACAATCAAATTCTATTACATGTAAGTGTGTTTTTTCTTTTTCATTGCAATCAATTACATGTTTATGGTGTTCAAATGAATGAATAAAATTAAGAACAGAAGGGGTTAATAAAACCGATATTAGCCCTATTAGTAGTACTGATTTTAATATGTTCTTCAGGTGTTTATTCACTAAAGTATTTTTTGAACCCCATTCTGCTTAACATTTTCTTTTCAAATGCCCAGAAAAATTTAAACTGACCGAAAATCCAGCCTACAAGTACTAGTAATACTTGGTAAATTGGAAATATGATTAGTATGCGAATTGTCCAAAATATAAATGAGTTTGAAATTAACTCTTTTAAATTTAACATTTCAATTATTGGGCCTGATATTTTTGCCGATGTCGATCCAGTAATAGCGAATACTAGGAAAATGGCTATTAGTTCCCAACGAAAGGTAACTTGCCATTTCGTAGCTAGTTTTTTAAAAAGTTTAAGCGTAATATTTAATATACCATATGAAATGATAAATGTAAGAAATATAAGGAGAATGGTATTTGTTTCAGAAAAACTGGAAAGAATTCCTTTAGCTAATAAATAACCAGAAAGTAATAGTGCTACTCCACCTAGTAGAAGGTGAACTAATTGCCAGTTTTTTTCAATTTCCCAACGTTCTTTAATCTTTTTCATGATTATAATTTTGCTGCAAAAATAATGTAATCTTACTTCATAAAAAAACCGAACAATGATTTGTTCGGTTTTTAAAGTATTTATAATTAAAGGAATTATTTTCCAAAAAGCCCTCCTAATATACCTGTAAGACCACCTTTTTTAGTGCCTCCAGAGTTTAAAACCATTCCGGCAACATCATCTAAGATAGATCCGTCATTATTTCCATCTAATAATGATTCAATTAAGCTTTGTTGTTTAGGAGCTGCAGCTCCACCACCTAATAAGCCACCAAGTAAATCACCGATACCGTTTGTATCAGAAACATTTTGTTGTTTAGATTGTTTTCCTAAGTATCCCATTACTAACGGTGCTGCCACTTTTAAAATATCCATTACAGTACTAGAATCCATTCCAGATTTTTGCGATAATGCATTAGTTATGTTGTTTTGTGATCCACCTAATACATGACCTAATATTCCAGCTCCATCATCCATAACACTTTGGTCTACCCCTCCAGCGAATAAACCACCAAGATTATCTAAAATTGATCCATCATGCTTTCCAGATAATGCACTCATTAAACCTGCTGCACCTTCTGGTGTTGACGCGTTACGCTTCATAGCACCCATTAATATAGGTAAGGCCATTGTTAATAATGATGAAGTTTTATCTGTAGATTGACCTGATTGTCCCGCTACACCATTAATGATTGTTTTTCCTAAATCACTGTTTAATAATTCTAATATTCCTGACATTTTTATAATACAGTTTAGTTAATTGATTATTTCATTTACAAGTTACAGAAAAATATCTTCTTCAAACATAAACTATTAGTTAGTATTGAATCGCCGATTAAATGAGTGTTATAATCGATGAAAAGGCGAATGTTTATTGAAACAAAAATCCTGGTAGTAGAAATAGTTCTTAATCATTTTGCATTATTTAATGATATTGAACAAAATTAATTATTGTGTTGAAGTAAATATTTGAGTTAAACTAAAAAGGGATAATTCATTATTTTCTAAAGTTCTAAAGGGATAATAAAAGTTAACTCTATATTTTTTACAAAATAAACCCCACAAAGATTTGCTGTGGGGTTTTTGCATTTACAACAGAGTGAAAGCAGTATAACCAAAACTAATCGCTCTCTATTACTGTTTAAATTATACTTATACTTTTAAAAAAGTATTAAAACAAACCAATTAATATAACTGTAAACAAATAACTCCATGTAAAGCATTTTTTTAATTTTATTATTTAGTGTAGATAACATTCTTAATCAATAATTTCCCCATTACTAGATACCCCGCTACTTATGCCGAGTACTCCATTTTTATTTACATTAATAGTGTAAGAACCTGATAATTCTCCATTATTCGTTAAAACAGATACCGTCCCACCATCAGTTATAGTCCAATTTTTATTATCTACTAAATTACTTCTTGAAGCGATTACTAATGAATTGTTTGAATATTTACTTGAACCAAATTTAATCACAATATTTACGGGGATTTGAGTCTCCCCCGCATCTAAGGTTTCCCAACCCCTTAGAATGTTGTCGTAGTTTACCCTTGAAAGTTTTTTTCCTGTCATAAAATGATCGGCATTAGTTAAACTAGATATGTTCCAAGCTCCTAAATCCTGATTAAAACTGCCGGCTAGATGAAACATAGCCCACATATCGGTTACACTTGATACATCCCAGCCACTAAGATCTTGATTAAATGCGCCAGTTTGCCAAAACATTTCTCGCATTGTAGTTACATTCCCTGTTTTAATACCCCAAGCATTCAGGGGTTGGTCAAATACCGTAGTATTCCTAAACATACTAGTCATGTTGTATACGTTAGACACGTCCCAGTTACTTAAGTCTTGATTAAATGCTTGAGCACTATAAAACATTGAATTCATAGTGTTCACGCGTTCTACATTCCAGTTACTTATATTCTGATTGAATACAGGGGTGCTTCTAAACATTGAAGTCATATTGATTGACTTTGAAGGGTCTGTAGTAAATACCCAACTATTCAAGGGTTGATTAAATATCAACGCATTATAAAACATCGATGACATGTTTGTTACATTAGAGACAT
>JABSPO010000073.1 GCA_013214625.1 Flavobacteriaceae bacterium | reverse complement strand
TATTGTTTTAGTATTGCTAAATAATTATTTTTTTAAATCTTAAAATACAATGAATTGATATATATAAGGGTGATTAATATTATTGTTTATGGTTAGTTTTTGAAAGCTTTAAACGATTGTTAATTTCATTTGAAATTAATCTTTTATAAATGTAATGTAAATATGTAATGATAGAATAGCTACACTTTATCTTATATAAAACTGATGGATAACGCTATCTATTATCCATTACTATAAATAAATATAATGGATCTACTGCCTTCAATTAATGATATGCTTAAAGCTGTGAAATAATGGTAACAGCTAGAGCTATCTAACATATTTAATTAAGTTAATTTTTCTAGTATCGAAACTTTCATTAGAAATTTGTCTTTTATGGCTATCTGATACTGATTGTACAAAATAAGAGTATGTTTCTTTTTAAGCTCATGATAATGCGTAATTGATGTTTTAACAAAGTACTACAATAGTTACTAATTATGAACTAATTAGTAACTAAAACAGTGCTCATGTGAACTTATTGTGAACTTTTAACTACCTAAAGACCAGTCTACTTGGTCTATATTTGTACAAAAATAAAACACATGAAATACGTTTACATTTTTTACATTATTCTCTTTGGTTCTTTTTTACAGCTTAATGCGCAAGTAGGAATAGGAACAACTACCCCACATGTAAGTACTGTATTAGATATTGCAAGTACCACTGCTGGCTTAGTTATTCCTAGAATGACACAGGTACAAAAAAATGCGATTGCTAGTCCAGTTACGGGATTGTTAATTTATCAAACTAATGGTACTACAGGATTCTATTATTATAATGGAACTGCATGGGTGACTTTTGGTGGCGGTTCAGGATGGAGCTTAACTGGAGATGCTGGAACAACACCCGCAACTAATAAAGTAGGTACTATAGATGCACAAGATGTAAGGATAATAGCAAATAATAATGAAGCAGTTAGGCTTAGTACATCTGGTTTTGTAGGTATTGGAACCTCGAACCCCACGGTTAAGTTACATATTTCGGGTACTGCGCCAGTATTACGTTTGGAAGATGGTAATCAAGGGGTAAACAAAGTATTAACCTCAGATGCAAATGGAAATGTAAGTTGGGAAGTAGCTCCTTCAGTATTGACGTCAGGGGATTTAGATTGGTTGTCTGATTCTGGTAGTCTTACTCTTAATATTGACACTTACCATGAGGGTAAAGTGGTTATAGGGAGAATAGGAACTACTACACATCATTTAGATATCGATAACGGCGCAATAACAGGTACAACAATTGGTATCGGTGATGTTGAAAAAATTACCGATGGTAATAATGAAACTATATTTAGTCATAGTATTGTTCCTAATTCGAATAACTCTTATGTATTAGGAAGTATTCTTGCAGATAATTCAGGACCTACAGACCGTAAATGGAATGAGATATGGGCAACGAATACTACTATTCAGACTTCTGATGAAAGAACAAAAAAGTCTATTTCAGCATTGGAATATGGTTTACAAGAGGTTTTGCAACTAAATCCGGTAAGTTATAAATGGAGGAAGGAAATGGCAGGTAGTATAGCTGTTCAGGAAAATGAAAAAAGAGAAATTATAGGGTTAATAGCTCAGGAAGTTCAACAGATAATTCCGGAAGTAGTTTATGACGAGGTTTGGAAAGATGAGAATGAAAATGGAATTTATAAAAAATATACATCTGAGACAATAGGGTTGAATTACAATGAGTTGTTACCNGTTTTAATTAAAGCTAAACAAGAGCAGCACGAACAATTAGTCACACTTGAAAAAGAGACCGTAATGTTACTTAAGAAAATTACTCAGTTAAATACTAAAAAGAACTAAGGTTATGAAGTGTATAATAAGCTTAATAC
This sequence comes from Flavobacteriaceae bacterium, assembly GCA_013214625.1. Classification (GTDB taxonomy): domain Bacteria; phylum Bacteroidota; class Bacteroidia; order Flavobacteriales; family Flavobacteriaceae. The sequence goes on along the minus strand of JABSPO010000073.1, from coordinate 9,108 downwards.
TTGTACTATGTGTACACATACCTCTTATTGCTCAAGTAGGGATAGGAACATTAACACCAGATGCTAGTGCTATTTTGGATGTTACAAGTAATACAAAAGGAATTCTTATCCCAAGAATGACTCAGGTACAGCGACTAGCAATTGCTAGTCCAGTTACTGGGTTACTGGTTTATCAAACAGACGGAAGCTCAGAGTTTTATTATTATAATGGATCAATATGGACAACTTTTGTAGGTAGTTCTGGTTGGAATTTAACAGGCGATTCAGGAACTACTGCTGTAACAAACAAACTGGGAACTACCGATGCAAAAGACCTAAGTTTAGTAGCAAATAATATTGAGGCAATACGTGTTACAGCTAGTGCAAAAGTAGGAATAGGCACAAACAGTCCTACAGCTATGATGAGTGTTACGGATTCCAATGTATTAAGTATCGGGCAAGATTTTGAATCATTATCAGGAAATATAACAGCATCCTCAGCTTCAAGTCCGTATCAAATAAATAGTAACACAGGTGGAGGTTGTGATGCAGATGATGGTTGGAAAATTAGTACAACTACACCTTATGGTACTTGTGCAGATTGTACTGGTAATAGAGCAATTATTAGATACGGTAGTTCTTGTAATCAGGACGCTACATTAGTAGCTCCTCTAGGTGTAGTGAATACAACAAGTCTATTAATTTCATTTAATTATAATTATGATGATTATTCAACTTCATCTGACAGTTTTACCGTTACCTTATATGATGAAACAACCTCGTCAGTACATTCAACATTAGTAGCCACTTTAACAGTAGATACTGATGATGCTTCGTATAATCAAACAATAACAGGAATTACAAGTGGTAATACTTATTCTTTACGTTTTAATTATAAAGGTACTAATGCTAAGGGCGCATCTGTAGATAATATAACTATAATTTTTCCTGTGCCTGTTTTGAGAATACAAGACGGAAACGAAGCCGATGATTTTGTTATGATTTCGGATGCCAATGGAAATGGAACATGGACGGAAAAAGATCCAATCAATATAGATTCTGATTGGGGATTTGCTACTGCAGGTACTACCAATATAGATCCAATTTATAGAATAGGGCATACACGTGTAGCTGCTAATGGTGTTTCGTCACATTTATTAGGTGTAGAAAGGGGTACCATTCAAGGAACAGAAGTTGGCCTTGGTTCAACAGAATACGCTCGGGATTATAATCGTGATATGTGCTTTAGTAATGATGTAGTGCCTGAGGTTCATAATGCCATTAACCTTGGAAGTAGTACACTTGCTTGGAAAACAATTTATGCTGCAAATACTATAATAACTACTTCAGATAGAAGAGAGAAAAAGGAGATAGCCCCAATTAATTATGGATTATCTACCTTATTGAAATTACGCCCTGTAACTTATAAATGGAAGAATGAAGCGTATGGAAAAACTGTACTTACAGAAGCTCAGAAGAAAACTAAAATTGGTTTTATAGCGCAGGAGGTTCAGAAACTGATTCCAGAAATCGTTGTAAGTACGGAATGGAAACAGAAAAGTGCTGATGAATCAAAGGTATATATTAAAAGAAATACAGAACGTATCGGGATGCGTTATGCTGAACTATTACCTGTAGTTGTAAAAGCTACACAAGAACATGAGGAACTTATCAAAAAAATAAACAAGCAACAACAACAAATAGAGTTATTACTTAAAGAGTTAAAATAAGATTGTTATAATTCTATATTAAAAACATATATAATGAAAATATATATACTATTAGCATTTATTCTATTGAGTATTACAGGTATTGCTCAGGTAGGAATAGGTACTGCAACACCAGCATCCAGTGCAGCATTGGATGTAACTAGTACTTCAAAAGGAATATTAATACCTAGGATGACACAAGCTCAAAAAACGCTATAGTATCTCCTGCAACTGGATTATTGATTTATCAAACAGATGTAACCTCAGGTTTCTATTATTATAATGGTGTTAGCTGGGTAACATTTGGAGGAAGTGCTGGTTGGGCACTTACAGGAAATTCAGGGACAAGTGCAGCTACAGACAAACTTGGTACTACCGATATGCAAGATTTTAGTTTTGCTACAAATAATACTGAAGTAATTCGTATTGCTAGTTCAGGAAATGTAGGGATTGGTACAACAAGTCCTACTACCAAATTACATATAGATGGTGTAATTACTGCTGCAACTACATTACTTAATGATGGTTTTGAAGATAATTCAATACCTCCATTTACAACTGGCGGAAATGCCAATTGGAGTACAACAAATACTGGTGGTGAATTTAATACAGGGTCTTTCGGGGTAAAAAGTGGAACTATTGGTAATAATGAAGTTTCATGGATACAAACAAGTGTTACTATGCCGGCATTAGGAGGAACAGTATCTTTTTATTATAAAACTTCTACAGAAAGTTGTTGTGATGAATTGCACTTTTATATAGATGGGCTAGATCAAACAGGGGCAGGGTTAACCAATAGTACGTGGGTAAACCAAACATACCCATTAACCAGTGGTGTACACACATTAAATTGGGCTTATGAAAAGGATGGGGGTGCTACATCAGGAGCAGATGAAGTTTATTTAGATGACGTACTTGTTACTTCTAATTCTATGTCTAATACTGTGTTACAAATTATTGACGGTACAGAAGGAGTGAATAAAGTGCTAACATCGGATGCTACAGGTATAGCTTCTTGGAAAAATCCAACGGGTAAAATAGAAGGGGATTGGTTGTTTGTATCAGGAACTGCTAATACAGATGCTATTTATCATCAAGGAAATGTAATGATAGGTCAAAATGCTGTATCTGCATACAACCTACATCTTTGGGATGGAAGTGCTACTTCAGGCTCTAGCTTTAAAATGGGTTCTGTAGAAATATTGACAGATGGTGTAGCAGAAATTCAATCATCAACTGACTTTTCTCCGATAACAGATTTGGGTGCTAATTTAGGTTCATCAGCAAAAAGATGGAAAGATGTATATTCTGTAGGTGGTATGCTTAATACTTCTGATAAACGTTTAAAAACGAGTATTAAACCATTGAAATACGGTTTAAAAGAGTTCTTGAAGCTAGAACCAGTTTCTTTTATATGGAAAGAAGAAAAGGTAGATAGTTTTGTAATTCCTGATAATGAAAAAGAATACAAACTAGGTTTTATTGCTCAAGAAGTAAAAAAAATTATACCAGAAGTAATTGTTACACATCATTGGAAAGAGTACGAAGAAAACCCAGGTGTGTTGGTAAAAGAAGAAAATAAACGTTTAGGAATGCGATATAGTGATTTAATTCCTGTTGCTATAAAAGCAATTCAAGAACAACAAGTTAAGATTGACGCTTTAGCTAAACAAAATGAAAGGCTTCAAGAACTAATTAGAAAACTTGAAAAAACAATGATTTTAAAAGTAATTAATGATTGAAAATAAATTATTTAAAAACAGGAAGTAATTAATAAGGCCCCTAAAGTTTTTAGGAAGATAAATTTTAGGATTTTAAGGGAAAACAGCCTTTCAATTGGGTTATTAATTGGCTGTTTGTTAATTCGGGTGAAATTGGCCAGCTTAATTTGGGTTGCTGGCCTTTTTCTTTTAACTACAAAATTTTAGTAAATTAATGAATAAAGAAATATACATAAATGACATACCGTATGTGGTAGAGAACGCAGATTTTTTAACTATTGAATCTATGCAAATAGAAATGCAGAATTTGGCAAATGATAATTTATTTGATTTTGATAGTTATAGAATAACAAGAAAACTTTTTAGTTCGTTTTTGAGAAAAGGAATGCAGAAGAAAAGGTTGGTAAAAGGGAATGATATGATATGTGATTTTTATTATACAAGCTAATTTTTTAAGCTTCAATATTATTAAAATAATACACAAATTAGAAAAGCTATTGAAACACTTCATAATTGAATTAATTAGCGTTTTAAGTAGTTGAGGGGTTTAAGTAAAACAGCTAATTTATGGGCATTAAATGACGTTGTAATACCAGGAGCCACAAACCAAACATTAGAGATTTCAGAACAGGGAGACTATACGGTTACTGTTTCAGGACTTACCCATTTTGATTGTATATATATATCACTACTACAAACCATTGTAGTATTAGGAGTTCCTGAAGATTTTAATGTAAGTGTAACCACCAATACATTTGCTAATTCACATCAAGTAGTAACCACAGCAACATCAAGTAATCCAGAAATTGAATTCTGGTATAGCTTGGATAATGAAGAGCTTACTGCAGACGGAACATTTGATAATGAATTGCCAGAGATACATTTTGTAACCATTACAGATGGAGAAGGATGTTGGACATATACTGAAGAGGTGAAATTAATGGATTATCCACATTTCTTTACACCAAATGGTGATGGTATAAATGACACATGGGCAATCATAGGTCAAGAAGGAATTCCAATTTCTAAGATATATACCTTTGACCGTTTTAGAAAGATAGTAAAGCAACTAGATCCCGATGGAGCTGGATGTGATGGTACTTATAATGGTAGTCAAATGTCAGCAAGTGATTATTGGTTTACGATTATTTATATTGAAGGAGCTATTTGTACTCAAAAAGAGTTTAAAGCACACTTCTCTATAAAGAGATAAATAATATTTTTAAATTAGAATCAAAAAAAGCCTCACATGATGTGAGCCTTTTTTGATTTTTTAAATATTTAAAGGCAATAAATTTAGAAACAGGTGTTTTAACGAATAAAAAACCTGTTTGTGTATGATATTTTGTAGGTGATAAATATTTGATAAGTTCACGGAAAACTAACCTGTTAAATCAATGGGTAAATAGAGTATAGTGTGTTTCATTTATGAAATAATAAAATCTAATTTACAATTGCAAATTTTCATTAATTTAAACTAATCAATGTCGTTCTAAAACGATTTAAATGGTTCCGTCGTATTAATTAGCTAAGAAATTAGTTTTTAGTAGTTATATTAGATTAAGCGGCTAACGAGCTAAATGTTTTAAACGTAGAGTTCTTAGGCCTTACGATTTGTCCTTTTCTAACAATGTTTATTATTTTTATTCCTGCTAGTGTTCTTTTAGCGGATTCAAATTCTTTAAAACCTGTAGTAATTGCTATTCTCCTTTTTAATATTCCGATGGTCTTGCTCTACTATATTGTTTAATTGTTTCACCCTCCATATCTTTATGTTTTATGAAGTAAAACTTCTTTTGTTCCTAGTCTTTATACGAGCAGTATTAGCCTCACTTTTATCTATATTGATTATTCTAGGTTTTCCTTTATTTCCAATAGCTTTTTTCAAAAACTTTTGAGCTGAACCTTTCATTCTTCTTTTGGTTAGTAGAAAGTCTATTGTATTTTCTTGTTTGTTTACGGCTCTATGTATGAACCTATCTTTTTCTGCTACTTTAATATAAGTTTGGTTTAATCTCCAACTTTTAGTCACATTCTTTTTACACCGATTCATGTTTTTCTCTATTTTTTTAGTAGGTTATAGCACTCATCTTTGAATAGTAGAATGGTCTAAAACAATACCTTGAATAACGATCAATTTTTCTGCATCACATTAACGAAAAGAAAAACTTGATTTTTAAAGTGAGTAGCTTGTTGAATTATAATATGAGGATAAAGGAGGTGTTTGAAAAGGCATGAGGTAATGCGATAGAGCCTAATTAGATTATTTCTAAAACACACACATGTATGAACTAAATAGTAGCGTTGTTTATAATAAAATGAACATTTCATGAACATAAAAACTCTTAAATGATATATTCATGAATATATTTGCATTGTTAATTGGTTTGAAGGATTTGATGGTGTTAATTTTTTAATCCTGCTATACAATCAATTAATAAGAGTTTATAAAAATAATTTATATATCGTTTACAATAGCAGGGATGTTAATTCGAAGGATAATAAATTATAATAAAGAACTAATATTACGTATTGAAGAATTGGTCAACTAATTAATTAATAAGTAATAAATGGTTACAATTTCATGTTAATAGAGTAGGTTTTAACATGACATTACGGGTGAAAAGATCAGCTATCCAGCTGGTCTTTTTTTATTAATATTTATAACTCTTTAATGAATTTGGTTAGACTTTGGTTAGTGGTTAAATTAAAGGCTTTTCTAAGACTATATCTGTAATTATTAACACTCCCTTTAGCAATGTTCATTTGCATACTAATTTGTGTTGAGCTGTGATTTAACCTAATAAGTATAGCAACTTTTTTTTCTTTTTCGTTTAATGAAGGGTAGTTGTTGCTTAGTTTATCGTAGAACGAGTTGTTAGCGTCTTTTACATCTGCATAAAGTTTTACTCTTTCATTGTTCTTAGAAATATCATCGTTAATAAAAAGAAGTAAATTTTTTATTTCGCTACTGTTTGAATTGAGTGCTTTAATTTTTTTCTTTATGCTTTTTAATAAGTTGTTTTTCTCCGATATATGTATCGCAAAATCTGTTATCTGACTGTTTTTGCTGTTTACCTCTAGTTCTAATTGTTTTTTTTCTAATTCTTGTATTTTGTTTTCTGCTAACCATTTATTTTTCTTTAATTTAGAAGTTCGTTTGTGTCTAAAATAAGTGATTAGTAGAAAAGTAATAAGTATTATAGTTAATAAAGAAAGTAAAATATTGTTATTGCTTTTAATTTTGTTTTTTTCATTTAACAGTTGAATGGCTTCTTTTTGATTGTTTATCTGATCGTTTAATTTATCGAATTTAAAATTTAACTTTAAAGAATATATTTTGAATTGACTATTTTTATGAATAATAGCATCTTTTACCTCAATATGTTTTTTGAAAAAATGTAATTGCTTTGAGGGTTGATTCATAGAGTTATAAATACTAGATAGTAGTAAATAAGAGTCTCTTAGGTATGGTGAAAAATCAGCTTCATTAGATCTTTTAATTACATTATTAGCTATATTGATAGCTTTTTGGTATTCTTTCTTTTTATGGTAGATCTTAGCTGTTTCAAGCTGTGATTTTAAGTAATAGGGCAAAATTTCTTTAAGTAATTTATATTTATTTAAAAAGTTAAAATGTTTTAATGCTAAATCATAGTTATTATCCATCATTGCAATTTTGCCTAGATAGTTATGTCCTTCAGTTCTAACTTGGAGTGCATTTTTAGGATTAATAGAATTATTAAATATTTGTTCAGCTTCTTTGATGTTTTTGTTGTTAAAATGAGCAATACCTGAATTGTGTTTAGTAACATAAAGTCCTAGGTTGTCCTTAATGTAATTGAATTTCTGAATTGATAGTTTAAAGTACTCATTAGCTTTGTCATGATTTTTTAAATCACTATTTATGATACCTAAATAACTAAGAGTGAAAGCTTGCTTTTTCAGTAACTCTTTACTTGGGGTTTTAATATTCTTTATTTTATTATTGTATAATTTACTGCACTTAATCAGGTATTCTAAAGCTTTTTGGGAGTACTCAAATCTGATATATAAAAAGGCCAATTCATTTAAGTTTTTTATTCTCAGCATAGGTATGCTATCCAATTGTAAATAATTTTGCTCAGCTTTTAAAGACATTCTAATAGCGTCTTTGTAATAACCTTTTCGTGAATTAAGTTGAGCTCCAATTGTATATGATTTTGCTTCTAAGTATTTGTTATTTATCTTTTTGGCAATTTTACTAGAGTTGATAAATAATTCATTGGATAATAAATGGTTTCCGTTGTAATTTTCAACAATTGCATTTAATAAAGTTGCTTCATACATTCCTCTCTCATACTTCGCTTCTTTACTGAGGTATAAAGCCGTATTAATGTAATACTTAGTGCTATCTGTATTTTTGTCTTTGTGATATCGAGCAATATTAAGTAGTGATGTTGTTTTTTCGCGTGTTGAGGTAGCTTTTTTATAATCGTTATGTAAATTGTTTAATGTTGTTTGACTATAAATATTGCACACTAAAAATAATGTCATTAAATGTGTAATAGAAGTTTTGAATTGAAGTGTTGTTGATATCATTTTGTTAAATCATTAAAAAGGATAATAAATATACAGACAATGATTCTTTTATTATTTCAGATCTATTAAAAATGAACTAAAAAGTATTGAATACTGCTATTTAATGAACTTTTTATGATAGAGATTTATATTTTCAGAGTCAATTTCAAGTTATTTTTGGCATCCAGATAATAAATAGGTAATAGTTTTATGAAAAAAAGACATTATTTAATATAGGAATTATGGTCATATGCTGATGATACAATAGTTGCCAATAATAATGATTCTGGGATTGAAACTTTAAGTGATGCAATAGCTAATACTGTTTCAAGTGATGTAATAGATTTAACAGGGGTTGCAACACTAGCCTCTGGATAAATCATAATAATAGGAGATGAGCATCTTGCAATTAATGGTTCTGGAGCTTATGTTTTGAATATTAGTTGTAATAACAAAAACCTGTGAAGTTAACTTCACAGATTCTAATTTAATTTAGTGTAAAACTGTCAACATAGCTTTCGGAACAAAATATTTTTAAATTATTAAAGGATATCGAGTTTACAAATAGGTGTTTGAGCAGGTAAGACAACTGTTCGTCGTTACTTATTGTAAGTGATAAATATTTGCTGTTTTTACGTAACATACCCTATTTGTTCGATAGGACTAATAGAGGGTTTGTGTTTTATTTTTTACCAATTGAAATTAATCAATGTCGTTTTAAAACGATTTAAGTAACCCAAAATATGAAAAAACTAATTACTCTTTTTACTATGCTGTTTATACTAATTTCTTCTATAGCTTTTAGTCAACAAGCAAAAGAATTTAACTTACCTCCCAGGACTAAGTTCATGCCAAAACTTTATCAAGAAATAGATTATAGTTATAAACTTAATGACTTAAGTTTAAATGAGGATGTAACGAAAAACTTCTTGAATAAATTTACTGAAACTGATTTAGACAAACTTAAAATGAACGATAATGTTACTTATAATTATTATAAGGCAGCACAAAATTATTTTAGAAGTCTTTCAGACACTGTTAAAAAGAAATTTACAGTTGAAGAGTTATGGCATGTATATATCTATGATCAGAAATTAAAAAACAAATTAAAAACAATTAACTAATATTAACCATGAAAA
>JABSPO010000072.1 GCA_013214625.1 Flavobacteriaceae bacterium | reverse complement strand
TATATGGATTATGTAGATGATGCTTGTATGTATATGTTCTCAGAAGGTCAAAAAACTAGAATGAGAGCCTTATTTGCTTTAGGTGGAAATAGAGATGGCATGGCAAATTAGATAATAATTACTAATAATATTAAAGCCTTATGAGATATAGTTCATAAGGCTTTTTGTTGTTGAATAAGCAATGAATAAAATAATCAATATTACCAAATAGTTGTAAATAAAACTATAATTACATGTATTTGTCATATAAACTCTTCTTGTAGTGGTAATTCATTTGTAATTTAACTAAAAAACTTAGATTAATATAAAATAAATTGTTTTTTTGGGTAACAAAAATGTGAATTTGATAACTATATAGTGTATAACCAAAACATAATATGTTATGAGAAAAGTATTAGGGGTAATTTTTGCTGCAACATTTCTATTCTGGTCATGTGATACAGATAGCTTAGAAAATCAAATTCCTCAAGAGGAACAAAATGTCGATTTGAGTGTAGATGCTAATGAGTTGGTAAGAATAGCTGAAAACACTGTAGGAAGGCAATGCCATTCGATGAATGTATTGGAGAGGCAATTAAGGGAAAACCCAGGATTACTTCAACGGATGCAAAATATTGAATCACATACCATAAATTTTGAAAAACCTGATGGAGTAGGGAACGGTAATGGAAACGGAAATGGTGGAGGTGATGATGGAGGAGATGATGGCTCAGGAGGAGATGATAATCTTGGGGTAATAACGATTCCTGTATATGTACATGTGCTTTATAGTACTTCACAGGAAAATATAAGCAGTTCTCAAATAGACTCGCAAATTGCAGTGTTAAATAATGATTTTAGAAAAACAAATTCAGATGTAAATCAAGTTCCTTCAGAATTTGCTGGACTAGCAGCCGATAGTGAGGTAGCGTTTGTGTTAGCAGGGGTAACAAGAAAGCTTTCACCGAATACTTCATGGGGTACAAATGATGCTATGAAACATGCATTTCACGGTGGAGTGGATGTAATAACTCCAGAGACTCATTTGAATATATGGGTTTGTAATCTTGGAGGCGGTATTTTAGGGTATGCACAGTTTCCTGGTGGGGACGCAATTACGGATGGTATTGTAATAGGACATCAATATTTCGGAAGCCAAGGATATGTATCTGCTCCTTTTGATGAAGGAAGAACAGCAACTCATGAAGTTGGTCACTATTTAAACTTGCGTCATATTTGGGGTGATGGGAGATGTAAAAAAGACGATTTTGTATCTGACACTCCTTCTTCAGATGGACCAAATTATGGTTGTCCAAGTTATCCTACGGTAAATTGTCGTTCAAATGATATGACAATGAATTATATGGATTATGTAGATGATGCTTGTATGTATATGTTCTCAGAAGGTCAAAAAACTAGAATGAGAGCACTATTTGGTGCTGGAGGGGTAAGAGAAAGTATGTCAAACTAAAAAATGTAGTAATATAATTGAAAAGCCTTATTAAGATTTAATCTTATTAAGGCTTTTTTGATTTAAATAATCAATAACTTTGTTGCCATAAATAGGTTATGCTAATTAGAGAACTAAATAGGTATTATAAGCAATGGTATTGGAAAAAGATTTAAAAAATGTAAGTAAGGACTTCCCGATTCTTAAACAAGAAGTGAACGGAAAACCATTAGTGTATTTAGACAATGGAGCATCCTCTCAAAAGCCACAAGTGGTTATTGATGCGATAACGAAGTACTATACAGAAATAAATGCTAATATTCATCGTGGTGTTCACACACTAAGTCAAAAAGCGACTGATGCTTATGAAGCATCGCGTAAAAAATTACAAGTTCATTTTAATGCCAAACATGATTTTGAAATATTGTTTACTAAAGGAACTACCGATGGGATTAACCTAGTTGCAAGTGGATTTACGACTTTATTGTCAAAAGGAGATGAAATAATCGTTTCTCATTTAGAACATCACTCTAATATAGTTCCATGGCAAATGTTATGTGAGCGTACTGGGGCAGTTTTGAAAGTAATTCCGATGAATAATAAAGGGGAGTTGTTAATGGATGAATATGATAAACTATTGTCTGATAAAACAAAATTAGTAGCAGTAAATCATGTGTCAAATGCATTAGGGACAATTAATCCGATAAAATATATCATTGATAAGGCACACGAATATGATGCTGTAATTTTAATTGATGGAGCGCAAGCAACACCACATATAAAACCTGATGTGCAGGCTTTAAATTGTGATTTTTATGTTTGTTCAGCACATAAAATGTGTGGGCCTACTGGAGTGGGAATACTATACGGAAAAGAAGAATGGTTAAATATCATGCCTCCTTATCAAGGAGGAGGAGAAATGATAAAGGAAGTAACCTTTGAAGAAACTACTTATGCTTGTTTGCCACATAAATTTGAAGCAGGAACACCAAATATTGCAGGAGGAATTGTTTTTGGGGTAGCAATAGATTATATGAATGCTGTAGGTTTTGAATACATTCAACAACAAGAAGATGAATTACTAGCTTATGCTAACCAAGAATTGAAAAAAATTCAGGGGCTAAAACTAATTGGAACTGCCCAAGAGAAAGTTTCAGTAATATCATTTAATATAGAAGGGTGTCATCCGTATGACATCGGAACTATTGTGGATAAATTAGGAGTAGCCGTTCGAACAGGACATCACTGTACACAGCCAATCATGCAGTTCTTTGATATTCCTGGAACCATACGAGCATCTTTTATGTTTTACAATACTAAAGAGGATGTTGATGTATTGGTAAGTGCTGTTAAAAAAGCAAAAATGATGTTGCTTTAAAATAAAGTATTCATTATCAGTGGTTTTTGGCATAGAATTCGTATTATTAATACTATAAAAATATAATAAGATGAAATATTTACTATTAACATTAATAACCTTTTCAAGTTTTACACTTATGGGATGCAAGAAAACTGAAACAGTTTTAATAAAATCTAATTTGGTTGCTTGTGAAGGAATTTCAACTCAAAAGTGCATGCAGTATCAGGTAAAAGGGGAAGATTCGTGGCAATTATTTTATGATGAAATTGAAGGGTTCACTTATGAAGAAGGATATGCTTATGAACTAGAAGTTGGTATTGAAAAAGTAACTAATCCACCAGCTGATGGGTCAAGTTTAAAATACAGCTTGAAAAATATCATAAAAAAAGAAAGAGATTTGGCTATGGTAGGCAACCTTCTGGTTACAAATAAGTTAATCTTAACACAAGAAAAAGAAAAACCATTAGTGATGTACGATTCTCATACACGCGGATATCATTATACTTTTACAGTATATGAAACATATGCAACTGTTATTAAAGAATACCAAGGAAAGGCTAAAAAGGTAGTTGTTAAGGAAGAGGATATTGCTGAATTAAAAAAAATAATATCAGGAATGTCATTAGATCAAATAGGTACGTATGAAGCTCCTACAAAAAAAAGGCATTATGATGGTGCTCCACATACAACAGTTTCTGTGTATAGAAAAGGAGAGAAGTTTAGTTCTCAAACTTTTGATGGAGGATTTCCTCCTAAAGCATTAGAAGTTTTAGTAAACAAAGTTTTATCTTTGTCAGCTGAAAAATAAAACTTTATGACTATAAATGAAATACAAAGTGAACTTGTAGATGAGTTTTCGATGTTTGATGATTGGATGGAACGATATGAGTACATGATTGAACTAGGAAAATCATTGCCCATAATTGATAGTCAGTATAAAAAAGAAGAGAATCTTATTAAAGGGTGTCAGTCAAAAGTATGGCTGTATGCTGAGTTGAATAATAATAAAATAGTGTATACTGCGGATAGTGATGCGATTATTACTAAAGGGATAGTTTCTATCTTAATACGCACATTTACAAATCAATCACCAAGTGAAATTTTAGCAGCTAACACTAATTTTATTGATGAAATTGGGCTGAAAGAACATTTGTCTCCAACAAGAGCAAATGGATTAGTGAGTATGATTAAGCAAATAAAATTGTATGCTGTTGCATTCCAAACAAAAGTAAGTTAAGATGTCAGAAGAAATAGATGTAAACGAATTAGGGGAAAAAATTGTTAAAGTAATTAAAACAGTTTATGATCCGGAAATCCCAGTTGATGTATATGAGTTGGGATTGATATATGATGTTATGGTAAATGAAGATTACGATGTAAAAGTAATTATGACCTTAACAACGCCAAATTGCCCTGTAGCGGAAACATTACCAAAAGAAGTAGAGGATAAAATAAAATCATTAAAGGAGGTGAACGATTGCGAGGTTGAAATTACTTTTGAACCTGTATGGACTAAGGACTTAATGAGTGATGAGGCAAAACTAGAACTAGGAATGCTATAATCATGCTAGTGGGTTTAAGTACTTGAAGCTTATCTTGAGCGAAAATTGTATTCAGTTAATCCATGTTTAGTGTGCTTACGCCAAGGGAATTGATTTGGTAAAATATAAATGTATAATGATTCCTGCTTTTTGCAGGAATTCTTTTTTAAGGGTATTATGTCAGGAGAAATAAAAAATAGGGTTTCAGAAAACACAAATTTACTTACGTTTAATCTTGAAGATTATTATGTGGAAGGGAGACGTGTACAGATAGATATTTCTCAATGGTTGGACCAGGGTTTTATTCTTCGAGAAAAAGATTTTCGTGCAAGTTTAGAAAACCATAACTGGGAACAATATAAAGGAATGTATGTCACGGTGCATTGTAGTACAGATGCAATTGTCCCTGGGTGGGCTTTTATGCTGTTAACCGTTAAACTGAGTCCGTTTGTCGATAAAATTGTAATTGGTGACTTAGAAGTATTGGAAACGGCTCTTTATGAAGAGGCGTTAAGTAAAATTGATTTATCAATTTATGAAAACAAATACGTAATTATAAAAGGATGCGCTAACAAGCCAGTACCACAGGCTGCTTATTTAAATATTACGAATAAACTTATTCGAGTAGCGAAATCAGTAATGTATGGAGAAGCATGTTCTTCTGTTCCTCTTTACAGAAGAAAATAAATCGTAACACACTGGTAATCAGAAGTAATATATGTTTTTGTTATTCTTAATACTATATGTACATTTGCCCCTTCAAAAAATTGAAACTAATCATTATGAAAAAAATAGTATTTGCGTTGGCCTTAGTGTTAACAACAGGAAGTGTTTTTGCTCAAGAAGAAGTAGCAAAGGATTCTATCACTGAAGGATGGAAAAGAGGTGGTAATGTATTAATTACATTTAACCAATCAGCATTCAACAACGAATGGACTGGTGGTGGTATCGGAAACATTGCAGCAAATGTTTTAATAAACTACGACTTTAACCTAACTAAGGGGGACTTAATTTGGGATAACAAATTTATCGCTGATTATGGGGTTAACAAGAATAAAGGACAAGAAGACTTCACTAAAAATAACGACCGTTTAGAGTTAAACTCTTTAGCGGGTAAGAAAATGAAAGGTAACTGGTATTATTCAGTATATTTCAACATGAAAACTCAAATGGATAGAGGATACGTATACGATTCAAATGGAGTTGTATTAGGTACTTCCTCTCATTTCTTTTCTCCAGTATACTTCCAAGCAGGTCCTGGATTATTATGGAAAAAATCTGATAACTTACATGTGAATATTTCACCGGCAGCTGCTAAAGTTATTTTAGTACATAAAGAATTTGCAGGTGCTTACGGTACAGAAGCAGGAGATACTTCTCGTTTTGAATTAGGGGCAGCTGTAAGAGGGTATTATAAAGTTGATTTAATGAAAAATATTTCTGTTGAAAATATTTTAGCATTGTATTCAAACTATTTAGAAGACCCACAAAATGTAGATATTGACTATACTATGAACTTAGCTATGCGAGTAAACAAGTATATTTCTGCAAACTTAACTTTCCAAGCATTATACGACGATAACGTACAACGTAATGGTTTCCAAATTCGGGAAACATTTGGCTTAGGATTTAACTATACATTCTAGTAATAGTTAATAGCCACATATAAAAAGGCTCGCAATTGCGAGCCTTTTTTGTGCAGTAAATCCTAATACCAGTTTAAACATATAAT
Organism: Flavobacteriaceae bacterium; assembly: GCA_013214625.1. Classification (GTDB taxonomy): domain Bacteria; phylum Bacteroidota; class Bacteroidia; order Flavobacteriales; family Flavobacteriaceae. The sequence goes on along the minus strand of JABSPO010000072.1, from coordinate 11,256 downwards.
AATTCAATTTAATTTAAAAACCTATGCAAAGTTTTCGTCATAATCAGGGTATAGGAATTTATTGTACGGAAAACGAGTAATGTGTATGCGTCTTACTTCGCTATATAATCGTTTTTTAAAGTCTTCGATGTTTTCTTTTTCAGTTGCTGATATAAATAGGGCGTTATCACCAATGTCATTCATCCAAGTCTCTTTCCAGTCCTCTAAAGTATAGTGAGCTGTAGTACGTTCCGTGATAATATCATCTTCATCAATAGTTTCGTGCTCGTAACGATCAATTTTATTAAACACCATTATTGTTGGTTTGTCAGAACTTTTTATCTCTCCCAAAATTTTATTTACAGAAGCTATTTGATCTTCAAAAGTAGGATGTGAAATATCAACCACGTGTAATAGGATGTCGGCCTCTCTAACCTCGTCCAATGTACTTTTGAAACTATCTACTAATTGAGTAGGTAACTTTCGGATAAACCCTACCGTATCACTTAATAGAAAAGGTAAGTTTTTAACAACTACTTTTCGCACAGTGGTATCTAAAGTAGCGAATAGCTTGTCTTCAGCAAAAACATCAGATTTGGCTATTAGGTTCATTAAGGTAGATTTTCCAACATTGGTATATCCCACTATGGCCACACGAATCAAATCACCTCTATTGCTTCTTTGGGTAGCCATTTGTTTATCAATAGCCTCCATCCTCTTTCTTAGTAGCGTAATTTTATCACGGACAATACGTCTATCGGTTTCAATTTCAGTCTCTCCAGGTCCACGCATTCCAATACCCCCACGTTGTCTTTCCAAGTGAGTCCATAATCCGGTTAATCGCGGTAAGAAATATTGATATTGTGCCAATTCTACTTGAGTTCTGGCATATGATGTTTGTGCGCGCTGTGCAAAAATATCAAGAATTAGTAAAGTTCTATCTAGTATTTTACATTCTAAAACAGCTTCGATGTTTTTTTGTTGTGAAGGGGTAAGCTCATCATCAAATATAGCAGTAGATATATTATTTTCTTGAATAAAAATACGTACATCTTCTAGTTTACCTGATCCAAGAAACGTTTTGGAATTAGGCATGTCCATACGTTGTGTGAATCGTTTTTTAACTTCTCCACCAGCTGTGTATGTCAAAAACTCCAGTTCATCTAAGTATTCCTTAGATTTTTCTTCGTTCTGAATTCTTGTTATAATACCAATAAGCACTACATTTTCGTGCTCAATTTGTTTCTTTTCTATCATATTTCATTTTCGATAAGGCAAAGCTACGTATTATACCAAATAAATCTCTAAATAACAGTAGTAAATAGTTTTTTAAGTTATTTCATAAACGAGCATTTAGAAATCCATTTGGTATAAGATTCTAATTTACTAAATTATACTATTTTTACTTTATATGTAAGTAGATTTAAAGTGAAAATAGTATTTTCATTGAAATTAATTAATATCCATTATATGAACTCAATATATACGATAGCATTTTATAATCTTGAAAACTTATTCGATACTAAAAAGGATCCAAATACAATAGATCGGGATTTTTTACCGTGGGGAAAAAAGTTTTGGACAGAAAAAAAATACCGTAAAAAGGTCTATAAAATGGGAAGAGCAATATCAAATATTGCGAAAGATAAAACAGGAAAACCTCCTGTATTGGTAGGTGTAGCGGAGGTTGAAAATGCCGATGTAATTCAGGATTTAGTTGAAAGTAAACATTTAAAAAGTTTAAATTATAATTTTGTGCACTATGATTCGCCAGATGAACGAGGTATAGATGTAGCCTTATTGATAAACGAGGACTATTTTACTTTGGAACATTCTGAGCCAGTACCTATTGCTGTATATGAAACCAATGGCGTTAAGGATTATACGCGTGATGCTTTATACGTAAAAGGAGTGATGAATGGCGAGCGAGTACATGTGCTTGTGTGTCATTGGCCTTCTCGTAGAGATGGTGCTGACACAACAAGTCACAAACGAGTGCAAGCGGCAAAACAAATAACCAGCTTTATTGAACGACAAGCAGATATTAATAAGTCATCAAAAGTGATCATTATGGGAGATTTTAATGATAATCCTGTAGATGTTAGTGTAAAAGAGCATTTGGTTACTTCAAATTTATATAACCCTTTTGAAAAACTAATGAATATCACTCGTGGTAGTTTGAGTTACTATTCACAATGGCATTTATTTGATCAAATAATATTTTCTCATAATTTTTTTAAGATGGAGAAGGGAAAACATAGTTTTCAAAACGCAGATATTTTTGATCATGAATTTTTAAAAGAATGGAAAGGACGTAGTAAAGGACTTCCGTTCAGAACTTTTAGCGGGAAACGATATTTGGGTGGTTATAGTGATCATTTTCCGGTGTATATTAACTTGAAAAAGGATTAACGAGTGTCAGAATATATAGGAGCTAATTTCTAGAATAGAGTTTTGGGGACTTACTATCACTCGTCAGTTCGAGTGATTTTTGTTGGAAGACTATATAGAGAACAGCTTTGTTAACCAAAATTTTATGATCGTCACAATTTCTTTAAATACATAAAAGTGTAAAAATAGAAAAACCCTTACCTTAAACCTCTCTCAAATGGAGAAGAAATTATTTAGTTTAAAAGTAAGAATTCGTCAAACTGAACTTGTTTCAGTTTCGCATTCATTCATGTTTTAGGAATATGTGATTCTAAAATGAATTCAAAATGACGTGTTTTCAAACAGAAGAGAATCCTTTGCTAGTTGTAAAACAGTAAAGGATTTTTAATATTGTATTAATCCAGTTTATACTTAAATTAAACATCTTTAGTAGCATGTTTTATAAACAGGTTAATTAGAGTTTGATTCGCTTCTAATAGATAAGGTGGAGCAAAAATAATATTTATTGAATTAAAACCGGTTTTAAAATTAAAATGCTTTTATTTTGTAATAAGTAATTTACAAAGTAATGAAAAAATTATATTACCTCTCAACTTGTGATACTTGTAAGCGAATTATGTCAGAATGGAATTTGCCATCTGATGTAATTTTACAGGATATTAAATCTGAAAGCATAACAGTTTCCCAGCTAGAAGAAATGCATCATTTATCAGGAAGTTATGAAGGGTTGTTTAGCAAACGAGCAAAGTTATATAAAGAGAAAGATTTAAAAAACGCAAACTTAACTGAGGCGGATTATAAAAAGTATATTTTAGATCATTATACGTTTTTAAAAAGGCCAGTATTAATATATAATGATACTATATTTGTTGGAAATTCAAAGAAAACAATCGTTTTAGCAAAAGATTTTATTCATGTTAAGTAAAAAGAACTTCGCGTTTTTAGCTGCGTTTTTAGTTCAGCTATTTTATGGGGTTACATTTACATTTGCCAACGATGTAATTGATGGCGGTTACATAAAACCTTACGGATTTATTTTATTACGCTTGTTAGGAGCAACAACTTTGTTTTGGATATTTAGCTTTCTAGCGCCTAAGGAGAAAATTGCTCCAAAAGATTTTTTAATTTTCGTAGTCGCAGCATTTTTCGGTGTAGTATTAAATATGCTAACGTTCTTTAAAGGATTGTCTTACACAACACCTATTCACGCATCGGTAATTATGGTAGTAGTGCCTATACTGGTGTTAATTATGTCAGCAATAATTTTAAAAGAAAAAGTGACTTCGTTGAAGATAACAGGAGTTGTTTTAGGGTTGTCAGGAGCATTGGTATTAACACTTTATGGGAAGTCAGCAGTAGCAACGGATAATATAGTACTGGGTAATTTTTTAGTGTTTATCAATGCAGTATCGTATAGTATTTATATCATTATTATTAAGCAATTGACAAGTAAATACCATCCGTTTACATTTATAAAATGGTTGTTTTTATTCGGATTATTAATGGTTATTCCATTTGGATATAGTGAGTTAAGTACAGTACAATGGGCTACTTTTGAACCGTATACTTATTTCTCAGTTGGTTTTGTAATCATTGCGGCTACTTTCGGAACATACATTTTAAACCCACTTGCGTTACGAGAATTAAAAGCATCAACAGTGAGTATGTTTTTATATTTGCAACCAGTAATTGCTGGGATATTTGCAATTATGATGGGAAGTGATGCATTAGATACAACTAAAGTAATAGCGGCAATATTAATTTTTATTGGTGTATATTTAGTAAGTAAACCAAATAAACCAGTAAAGACTGCTTAATGAAATATTCTACTAGAATTTTTAATTATATAGAAGAGGTTCCTGATTTGGTTTGGGAGAGTTTATCGGAAGCAAATAACGTATATTTTACAAAGCAGTATTTAAAAGCTTTTGAGGTGCATAATGCACATAGTATTCAGTTTTTTTACATTGTAATGTTTAAGGGTAATGAGGCAGTTTCTTTTGCTATTTTACAAGTATTAGAATTTGATTTTGTACAAACAAATTTTGTGTCAAACACAAATAGGTTTGTGCAAAAAGCAATGGACTATACAAGCTGTCTTTTGAGAAGAAATCACGTAAAAGTAATGATTTGTGGGAGCCCGTTTTTAAGCGGGGAATATGGCTTACTTATAAAAAAGGGTGAGGATAAAAAACTAATACTAGAATGTCTAGTTAAAGGAATACAATCCATATTAAGTGCAAATAAGTATTTGAAGCAATGGGTTGATGTTATTATTTTGAAAGATTATTTTACATCATCATTACCTGTAGTTAATCATTTAAAAACATACAATTACACTTCTATACAGGTAGATGCCAACATGGTGTTAGACTTAAAACCTGAGTGGAATAATTTTGAAGATTATTTAAGTTCATTTAAATCTAAATTCAGAGTTAAAGCAAAAAAAGCATATAAACAAAGTGTAAATTTAGTAACGAAAGATTTAACAACGGAAGAGATTTTAGAACATAAAACTACTTTAGCAGCACTTTATAAGAATGTATTTGAAAAGGCTAATTTTAATTGGGCTATTTTAAATATTGCTACTTATGTTTCTTTAAAAGAAATATTAGGGGGTAATTTCATCTTTAAAGCATATTTTCTTGAAGATAAGTTAGTTGGTTTTATGAGTGGAGTTGTTAGCCAAAATTCTTTAGACGCACATTATGTAGGTATTGATTACAGCTTAAATAAAAAGCATGCTATTTACTCTAGAATGCTGTACGATTATGTTAAAATTGGAATAGAAAGGAAATTGAGTTATATTAATTTTGGAAGAACTGCTGGGGAAATTAAAAGTACTTTAGGGGCAGTTCCGCAAGAATTAACCTGTTATGTAAGACATAAAAAATCAGTAGCTAATTTTTTATTCAAACCATTTATAAGAAAAATTAAACCTTCAGTTTTTGAACAACGATTTCCGTTTAAAAAGGAAAAATAAAAAGGTCATTACAATATTACTTGTAATGACCTTTTAAATCTTTTCATGTATAGTTAGAAGACTGTATCGAATACTCCATTTCGTTTTACGAAAGCACTATGTTTAATACTTAAGTCCATGCATTAATAATACCACCCATTATTGCGAATGATACTACCCAGTATCCTGTGATAATCATCATATACTTAAAGGAACGTTGTTCAAATAATCCATTAGTAACAATTACAGGTAATATTACAAATAACCCTAGCATTGTGCCGTGTAATGCTCCGTGTTTGAATGTCATAAAAGGTTCTGCTCCATGAGGATGTTCAGGAGAGCCTCCTGAAAACACTAGCATCATAATAAAGAATGATACAAAAAATGCTAATATTACTGAGACACTAAAAATTAAGGCCATATTTCCTTTTTTAGCTTTTTCTTCGGTCATGCCAATTTCTTTCATCCATATTGTTCCAAATACTTTTGGGTGATACCATACAAAACCAACTACTAATGTTGAAAGTGCGGCTACTACTAATGCGAGCCAATTAATGTTTTCCATAAGATTCTTTTAAAAGATTAGTTTACCCAATAGTGGGTTTAATTCAAATCGTTTTTTCAGATAAAAACAGATTCAGTTTTAAAGATAAGTAATTTTTCATGAACCGATATTCTGACTTGTAAATAGGTTAAAAACCGCTGTAAATTTCCGTACCTTTGTGCAAATTTTTCAGACAACTATGATACAATCTATGACAGGTTATGGGAAAAGCGTACTGCAACTTCCTGCCAAAAAAGTTACTATTGAATTAAAATCATTGAATAGTAAAAGCCTTGACATGAATGTCAGAATGCCTTCTTATTATAAAGAAAAGGAACTGCCATTAAGGAGGTTGATAGCAAAATCAATTGTTCGAGGGAAAATTGATGTATCGTTATTTGTTGAAGTTACTGGTGAAGAAACAACAACAAAAATAAACGAAGCTGTTGTAAGGGAATACATGAAGCAATTACAAGGGATTGCACCTGATGCATCAGTAGCAAAATGCTTGGAGATGGCTATGCGTTTACCGGATACTGCTAAGGCAGAACGCGCGGAGATAGATGAGGATGAGTGGGCAATAATTGAAACTCATGTGAAAGAAGCAATAGAAAATATTGTTGGCTACAGAGTAGATGAAGGGAAGGTTTTAGAAACAGAGTTTTTACAACGTAACGATAATATTAGAGGCTTATTGGAAGAGGTAATCGCTGTAGATCCTGAACGTATCGCAGGAGTGAAAGAGCGTTTACAGAAAGGAATTGCTGAATTAAAAGAAAAGGTTGATGAAAACCGTTTTGAGCAAGAATTGGTTTATTATATTGAAAAATATGATATTACAGAGGAAAAAGTACGTTTGAGTAATCATTTAGATTATTTTATTACGTCAATAAACTCAGAAGATTCTAATGGTAAAAAATTAGGATTCATTGCTCAGGAAATGGGAAGAGAAATTAATACTATCGGTTCAAAATCTAATTATGCACCTATGCAAAAATTAGTTGTTCAAATGAAAGATGAGCTAGAGAAGATTAAAGAACAATTGTTAAACGTACTGTAATGATTAAAGGGAAGTTAATCGTTTTTTCTGCACCTTCAGGATCCGGGAAAACAACAATCGTAAGGCATTTATTAGGGATAGAAAAACTTAATTTAGAATTTTCTATTTCTGCAACTTCTAGAGAAGCTAGAGGAGAAGAGGTAGATGGTAAAGATTATTACTTTTTGTCACTTAAGGAATTCAAAAACAAGATAAAATCTGAAGAGTTCCTAGAATGGGAAGAAGTGTATCGTGATAATTTTTACGGAACATTAAAATCAGAACTAGAACGCATCTGGGCTCAAGGAAAGCATGTTATTTTTGATATAGATGTTGTAGGAGGAATAGATATCAAGCGTATTTATCCTGAACGTACGTTGTCGGTTTTTATAAAACCTCCAAGTATTGAGGAGCTTAAAATTCGGTTAAAAAAACGTTCTACGGAAAGTGAAGATAAAATAAACATGCGTATTGCTAAAGCTTCAATAGAACTAGCTACAGCACCACAGTTCGATTTTATTATTGAAAACGACAATTTAGAGGTTGCTTTAAAAGAAGCAGAAGAATTAGCGCATAATTTCCTTAAAAAGAGGCTCTAGGTTTTCGAAACTGAACTCGAAGTTGAAATTGAAAACAAGCTTTGTGAAATAGTTTTTAAACAATACTAAAATCAATATCCTCGGTACAGGCACACGAGGTATGAATGAATAATAATAGTTGTAGTTCGAGGAAAACCTCGGGAAATTAAACCCACTGGCTGGGATTAAAATATTTGCCTTCTCGGGCACGCGTATGAAAGTAGGACTGTATTTCGGAACATTTAACCCAATTCATGTTGGACATTTGGCTATAGCAAATCATATGGTTGAAAACGCTGATTTAGATCAAGTTTGGATGGTGGTAACACCGTTAAGTCCGTTTAAAAAGAAAAGTAGTCTATTAGCAAATCATCATCGGTTAGAAATGGTGTATTTGGCTACAGAAAACTATGATAAACTACAACCTTCTGATATTGAGTTTGGTTTACCCGAACCTAATTATACCGTTTATACCCTTGCAAATTTAGAGGAAAAGTATCCACAACATGAGTTTTCTTTATTAATGGGTGAGGATAATTTAAAAGGCTTTCATAAATGGAAAAACTATGAGGCTATTTTGGATAATTACAATTTGTATGTATACCCTAGGATTTCTGAAGGAACTGTAGAACATCAGTTTGCAACTCATCCAAGAATAACAAGAGTTGCTGCGCCAATTATGGAAATATCTTCGACCATGATTCGTAAAAGTATTGTTGCTCAAAAAAATATTAGACCGTTACTAGATATTAAAGTGTGGCAGTTTATTGATGAAATGAATTTTTATAAATAGTTTGTTGTGGTTCGTTTTGGGTATGTTTAGTCCGGTTTTATAGGGGGGTGAACACTCTATTTTCGCTTACATCCAAAAGGGAACATTTTGTTTTCTGAACTCTGAATTAAATACGAGGTGTTTAGGTTTTCGTTATTTTATTCAATTTTAACATTTCCAATTAAAAATAACATCTATTAACTTAGATGTTTTGTACTTATTCGATTAATCATTTTTTTAGTTGTAATCTTGCAGTCTCTTAGCTGAATATTTTTTTTTAGAATTATATTCACAATTTATCTTCATCTACAAAGAAGTGGAATTCTTAATGTTCAGGGACTAAACACTGTGCTTCAAATATTTGAATGATACGACTAAAAACGATGCTAATTGCATTAAAAAACGATTAGAAAAATATGGTCAATGATAACAACAGCATTACTTCTTGCGGCTGGAACTGGTAGTCGCCTAATGCCATTAACGTCTAATACACCCAAATGTCTAACACTCGTTAATGAACAATCTATTCTTGAAAGATTAGTTATAAATATAAAGAAACAAGGATTCAAGCGGCTAGTTGTTATTACTGGGTATCAGGAAAACTGTATTAAGGAATTTCTTACTACCATTTCAGGAAACCTTACAATTGAATTTGTTTATAGCTCATTATACAAAACAACAAATAATATATATTCGTTGTGGATGGCTCGTGATATTATTAAGGAACCATTTGTATTATTTGAAGCTGATCTTATTTTTGATGTATCTCTTCTTGATAATATGATTTATCCAGACCGTATGGCCATATCAAATATTCTTCCATGGATGAATGGAACAACGGTAACAATTGATCCTTCTTTAGGTGTCAAGAGTTTTCATGAAAATACAGATAAAAATAATGTAGATGGTGTAAAATATAAGACGGTGAATATTTACAGTTTTTCTCTTTCTTCTTGGAGGTCAATCATAAAAAGACTTAATCAACATATTGAAGTGAATAATGTAAATGGGTATTATGAAACTGTTATTGGAGAATTGATAGCAGACGATCAATTATCACTAGAAGCTGTAGACTTTGACAATAAGTATTGGTACGAGGTTGATACATTAGAAGACCTAAAAGAAGCAGAAAAGTTATTTGTACCAGATATTTATGAGTCTATTATTTCGGAGAGGGTTGTTGCAGGTTAATTTCAAAAGATTGAAACCGTTTCTTTAAAAATAAAACTAGAGAAACTAAATTGATGATAAACGACCTTTCTAATTAAATCCATTATTTCCTTTTTAGGAAAAAACATTAATATTTACATGACACAATTCAAATATAAAACTCAAGAAGAAGAAGACGAATTTATATCCAAACAACATGGGGGTATTACGGCATGGTTTTACAGATCACGCTTATTTGTATAACCTTTTATTTTCCTCCAAAAAATATTTTCACATACCTTAAAGAAAACATTCAAGACATTGTGTTGAATTACCCAATGGCTCAAAATGCTCTTGCAGAACTTATTGCTAGCCTAATAAGTCAACCTACAGAAAGAATTGTAGTTGGTAACGGTGCCGCTGAGATTATAAAAATCCTATCGGCCATTTAGCTAAAAAAATAATTGTTCCAGTTCCTTCTTTTAACGAATATGTGAACGCAGCACCAGAAGGAAAAGTGGTTGAATTTCCTTTAGAATTCCCATCGTTTCAATTGGATGTGGATAAATTTGCGGCAGAAGCGATAAAAGTAGGAGCCGATATGGCTGTTGTTGTAACGCCTAATAATCCTACTTCTTTACACGTTCCTAAAGCAGATCTTATTCGACTTTCTAAAAAGTTAGAAAAAAATAATTGTATGCTGATCGTTGATGAATCGTTTTTGGATTTCACGGCAGACAACGAGAATATAAGTTTAGAACAGGAAATTGAGAAGTACCCCAACATGGCAATACTTAAAAGTATGAGTAAAGCTTATGGTATTTGTGGTCTTAGAATTGGAGATCTATTAACTGCCAATTCAGAATTTGCAAGTGCAGTAAGAAATGAGATTCATATGTGGAACATTAATGGATTTGCCGAAGAGTTTTTACGTATTTTACCTGATTATCAATCAAGAATTTAAAGATAGCTGTAAAACAGTTATAAAGGATAGAGACATTTTTTATAATCAACTTTGTGCTATCCCCGATATGAAAGTATTTAAGCCAGATGCGAACTATATTTTTTGTCGTTTACCTGATGATGCATTAAGTGGTACGGAAGTAACAAAAAGGCTATTTATTGAATACAATATCTATATAAAAATAGCAACGGAAAAACGCAACCAGAAGCGAATCGTTACATTAGAATTGCTAGTCGTACACAAGAAGAAAATTCTAAATTAATTGATGCATTACTAGATGTAATGTATAATGAAAATTAATAAAAACGAATAATACACATCAAGTTAGTATGATTGGTTTTGCCAAAGACTTACCTAATATTTGTTCTTTGATGGGATTATTGCTCGTAAAATGAAAGGTAGAACAAAAGAGCAGGGAATTTTCGTAGGGCAACTAGACTCTATGATAGATATCATATATGCTTCAGATAGCTTTTCACAGTTTCCACAACGAAATTCATTAGCAACTTCAAAAAGTGATAGAGCAATACCTGTAGCGAGCTCTAATGATTTGGTTGTTTTAAGAGGTAAGTTGGATTCTGAATATCACAAATGGTTACGTTCACTTGGTTTTGGGTCGGATTTTGTAGTTGATTATGGTGAGTCTCCAACAGGAATGACTCTGTCAGAACTTATCATTAATAATCCTGAACCGATTCAGAAAATCATTAAACAAACTGGAAGAAAACCTGTCTATGTACCTTGGTTTTCAGGAAATCAAGAAAATGAGGTGGCAAAGATACTTGGAGGAGATATTTTTGGAGCGCCTGAATCTGAAACATTAAAGTATAATGATAAAGCATCTTTTAAGCTTATCTATCAACAATTAAATAGACCTG
>JABSPO010000071.1 GCA_013214625.1 Flavobacteriaceae bacterium | reverse complement strand
AAAAGTATAAAACCTACGATTATAGCATCTTTAGATTAAACCAAGTATTACATCCAGGAGACTCTGTAAAAATGAATTTTGAACAAACCTATACTACCAACGGATTCGAATATGGCACTGGCAGCACTACTGTTGTAAATAACGGTACTTTTTTTAATAATAAGAATTTCCCATCCTTAGGCTATAATAAAAAGTATGAACTTAATGATGCGGATGTTAGAGCAGACTACAATTTACCTGAAAGAGCAGATAAGGCCGGAAGGGAAGATTCAAAAGAGTTGTTGAATGCAAGATCTGGAAGTGATTCTGATGGAATTAATTTTGAAATTGTCATTGGAACCTCAGAAGATCAAACGGCAATTGCTCCGGGAACGCTTTTAAAGAAGTGGACACAGAACCATCGAAACTATTTTCATTACAAAATGGATAACCAAATGATTGATTTTTATTCCATAGTTTCAGCTGAATATGAAGTGAAGAAAGATACCTGGACATCAAACATTGATTCTTTGGTCAAGCCTGTTGACCTTGAAATATATTATAGCAAAGGACACGATTATAATGTTGACCGAATGATGACAGCCATGAAATCGTCTTTTGAATATTTTAGTACTAATTTCAGTCCCTATCAATATGAGCAAATGAGAATTATGGAATTCCCTCGCTATGCAGAATTTGCGCAATCATACCCAGGTACTGTACCATTTTCAGAGGCAATTGGCTTTGTATTGGATATAGATGACGAAGCCGATGTAGACATGGCTTTTTATGTAACGGCACATGAATTGGCACATCAATGGTTTGGAATGCAGGTAGAAGCAGCAAATGTTCAAGGACGCCTTATGATTTTAGAAACGTTATCGCAGTACGCTGCTATAATGGTTTTGAAACAACAATATTCTGAAGAAAAAGTACAGCAATTTTTAGCCTTACAGGCTGACAAATATAAAGAAGGAAAACGCAGACAACATAAACAAGAGCCTTCATTGGCACTGGTAGAGAATCAAGATTATATTTACTATGCCAAGGGTGCAATTAACATGTATGAATTTCAGAACCAAATTGGAGAAAGCAATGTTAATTTAGCCTTAAAGCGATTTATTGAGGATTGGAATACTATTGATGGAAAACTAAAAATGAAAACAGATCGATATGCAACTACTAATGATTTGCTGGGTTATTTCAGAGAGGTTACACCAGAGGAACTTCAGCATATCATTCATGAATTGTTTGAATCGATAGAACCATTGGAAATCCCAAATATATAATAGGGTTCAAGTTCATACCGTAAAATTATATTTTTCAAGGAAGAGCACTGATGTGCTCTTCTTCTTTTTTATTTTTTTTTATGAAACCGTACTGAATTAAAAAGGAAAAGAACCTTCTATTTCAATAGCTTGTTAATATTCAACTTATACATTTTTTCAACCGGTATTTTATGCTGTAAAATATGGATAAGATTGCCTTCGATAAGTGTGGTTTTATCTTTCGCAATAATAAAGGTTTTATGAACCTTTACAAATTGACCCTCAGGCAATACCTCTTCAAATGAAGTTAAGGTTTGATGTGTCACAATGGTCTTGTCTTCCAAATGAACTTTTACATAGTTTCCAAAAGCTTCAGCGAATAAAATATCTTCTATTTTTACCTGATAATATTTGTTACTCTCCTTGATGAAAATACTGGGGTTTGTTATTGCCGTATTTGTAGTGAGGCTATCATTTACTTTACTTACAGCAGTTATAAAACGTTGAAAGCTGAAAGGTTTTAATAAATAATTATCAATAGCTATAGCAACATTCTTATAAATCGTGTATTTAAAAAATGCTAAACAATTGTACAGAATATTGAAATTAAACGAAAGCTGAAAATCAAGAATCTATAAACACCCGAGTATTACAGTTTATATTAGAACTACAAATACTGCGGGATGATGTGGTTGATAAATTATTGATTAAAATGTATACTCAGCAATTAAACCAACTACAATAGAATTTGAACTTATAATGTTCCGCGTAACGCTTGTCTCGTCCTAGAAACGGGATAACTTTGCTTTGTAAAGGCAAAGTTTACTACTTTATTTTTAATTAAAAGTTTTGGACTACAATTACTATTTATAATCTTAATGAAAAACTTTTTATACGATCCGAGAAAAGTAGGTAAGTATAATGTGTATGAAATAGTATGATTAATCTTCACTCACAAACCCAATTTGCCATTCACAAAGTCTATTACTATAAATAAGAGTGCTATTAGTATATTTGTATATATGATTAAAGCAATACTAATAGACGATGAGCAAAGTGCAAGAAATGTACTTACTAATTTACTAGAGAGGACTTCGTTTAATATTAATATTTTAGCAAAATGTTGTAATTTAGAAGAAGGTGTTGAACAAATTAAAGCACTTAAACCTGATGTAGTATTTTTAGATGTTCAAATGCCTAATTATGCAGGCTATGAAATTGCAATGTTTTTCGATAAAATTGATTTCGAAATTGTTTTTGTAACGGCTTATGACCAATATGCAATAAAAGCTTTTGAATTGAATGCAATTGATTATTTGGTCAAACCTATTGATAGAAGTAAACTAGCACTAACATTACAGAAATTAGAAGATAAATTAAAAAGTCAAGCTGAATTAGTAGACTATCAATCATTATTAAAAACAATTAAGGATAAAGATTATAAAAAAATAGTTATTCCTGAGTTAGGGAATAGACGTGTAGTCAACTTAGACGATATCATTGCAATTGAGGCAGACGGTGCTTATAGCACAATACATATAAAAGGAACAAATACAATCACGACTAGTAAAAATTTAAAATATTTTGATGAAGTCTTACCTAAAGACGCTTCATTTTTTCGTTCACACAGAGCCTGGATTGTTAATTTAGAATATCTAGAATTATTAAATAAATCAACACTAAGTATTACTTTAGCAAACGGAACTGTAAACGCCAAAGTTTCAAGAGCAAGAATACATGATTTTGAACATCTTATTTAGCTATTAAACCTATATATTGACTAAAAATATATTTTTATTATTGTTGTTGTTTGTTTCATTTTTAATGCAAGCACAAGAACCTGTGGCTATACATCTCTCAGAAAAGAATGGTTTGCCAGATAAAGAATTTTATGACATTATTGAAGATGATAAAGGCTTCATTTGGTTATGTGCTGATAAAGGACTTTTTAGATATGATGGAAAAACGTATAAAAGTTATAGCAATACAGCACAAATTGGATTATCTGTTTTTGGAGCGAAACAAGACAGTTTAGGACGCATTTGGTGTAATAATATTTCAGGTCAGTTTTTCTATACACAAGATGGTAAATTACACTTGTTTACAGATTTAAGTAAACTATTAAAAGGAGAATTACCACAATTCATAATTAAAGGGGAATACTTGTGGGTGTTTTCTAGGGGCAATATTTATAAAATAAATTTGGAAACAAAGCATATAGAATTCTTTTTTAATAAAGCACAAAATATTGGAGCTCCTTTTAAAGTAGATAATACTATTTATGTAACAAATGGGGGTGAAATACAAAGTATAACTTCCGAAAATGACTTCAAAAAAATACTCGTTACAAATTTACCAATAAGGAACAAAAAAGGACATACTATAAGTCAAGGTAAGCCTAAAATTTTTAAGGTATCCTCTTCTTTATTTTTATTAGAAAATAGAGCAGGTATAAATACTTTTTTTCATCTAAATATTTCAGATAAAAAGATAAAAAAACTTACAGGATTAGAGGCCGTTGGTAAAGAACGAATTTATACCGAATTTGTAAATGAAAATGAAATTTGGATTGGAACAAATTCTGGAGTTTTTGTATATAAACTAGCAGCAAATAATTTTCTGTTAAAAAAACGTTTTCTAAAAGATAAAGACATTACTAAGATACTAAAAGATAAAGATGAAAATTATTGGTTTACGACACTAAACAATGGTATTTATGTAATGCCCAATATTAATATTGAAGCCTGTGTTATCTCAGAAAAAAATAAAAATATAAGTAGTTTAGATGTTATAAATGATAGTACGTTGGTTTTTGGAACTAAAGAAGGTAATGTTGGATTTTATAATACCGTAACTAACAAAGAAAAAACCATACTATTACCTAGAAAAGACAGGGTATCTATACTTAAATACCATCCTGAAAAAAATATGGTATTTATAAGTAAAGATCTAAATTCTTACCTGTTAAACTACAAAACATTTGAATTAACAAACATTGGTAAAGAGAAGCAGTTTAATACAGCTAAAAGTTTAACGGTACTAAAAAATAATGATTTACTTCTTACTAGTTATAGCACAGTAAAAATACTAATAAACGCTGAGTTTAATAATGAACCAATTTATGTATCTCAAGGAAAAAGAACGTATGCTTCATTATTGAATAAAACTAATAATGAAGTTTATGTCGCATTTGTAGATGATTTTGTTAAATATGATAGCATTTGGAATCCAACAATTATTCAATACAAAAACAATCCTATTTATGGTAAATCAATCTCAAAAACTACTAATGGTATTGTATGGATATCAACTTTTAAAAATGGTGTTTTTGGAATTAAAAACGATTCTGTAATACATCACTATACAGTAGAAAATGGGTTAACATCAAATAATATAGAAAGGATTAAAGGAGATAAAAATAAACTATGGATTTCCTCAGATAATAGTATACAAGTATTAAATGTTGTCACCGAGAAAATAAAAACATTACGGAAAAGTGATGGTATTTTATCCTATGATATTTCGGGGATAGAAATCTTAAATAATAAAGTTTATTTTTCCTCTAATGAAGGATTGTTTTCTGTAGCCAAGGAAAAGTCATTTAAAAGTCAATCCACAGAAGTGTATTTTAATGCCGTAGAAATTAATGAACGCGATACTTTAATAAAACCAAATTACACATTAAAATACAACCAAAACGCTATAAAAATCGGCTTTAATATCAATGGTTTTTTATACAACCAGAAAGGGAAGTATAAATACCGTTTAAAAGGATTTAATGATGATTGGTTAATTACTGATATAGGTGAAAATTCAGTAAAATACAATAGCTTACCAGCAGGGAATTATATTTTTCAGGTACAACCTTTTTTAGAAGACAAAGATAAAAAAAACACTATTAAAGAGCTTCATATTTTAATTTGTAGTCCATATTGGGAAACATGGTGGTTTATTTGGTGTGTTTCATTGCTTGTTATAGGAAGTGTTATTCTATATTTCAGAAAAAAAATTAAAATCAAGGAAAAAGAGCGTACTGCTCAATTAGAGAAAATATCTTTAGAGAAAGAATTAATCTTTCAAAATTTAACAGCATTACGCTCGCAAATGAATCCGCATTTTATATTTAATGCATTAAACTCTATTCAGGATTTAATTTTACAGCAAGATACCGATGCTTCTTACGATTATATTGTGTTGTTTGCGAAGTTGATACGCAACACACTAAGTTATTCTACTCAAGATTTTATTCCTATTGAAAAAGAGTTGGATTTTTTAACCGTGTATTTACAGTTAGAAAAACTTCGTTTTGGAGAAGAGTTTAAGTATAACATTAGCTTTAACGGGAGCGAAAATTTAGAAGTTCCTTCTTTATTAATACAACCCTTTATTGAGAATGCTTTAGTACACGGTTTGTTGCATAGGGCTGGAAAAAAAGAGCTTGATATCGTTTTTAGTTTTACAGATGATGCATTGCAATGTAGTATTACTGATAACGGTATTGGAAGAGCTAAAGCAAGAGAGATAGGTAAGCGACAAGGAAACCACCATGAATCATTTGCTTTAGGAGCTATTGAAAAACGTTTAGAAATATTTAAAAAACAATACAACCAAAATATTGGGTATAGCATAGATGATCTATACGAAAATAATGTCGCTATAGGAACAAAAGTTATGGTAACAATGCCTTTTAAAAAGCGATTTTAACTTCCAAAAGAGTTCGCTATACAATTCTAAAAATTACAGAATAATTTTGATTTTATAGTTATAAAATGTTTTAATAGAAGCTCAGTTGTAATGACTGGTTTTTTTTTGTAATTGGGTGAGAAATTGTATTGTTTTTAGTGTATTGTCAATAATAATACTGTTGCGTTTCTTATATGATTTCTCTTAAAGTTGAAATGAATAAATAGACACTTCATTTTTAAATTATAAAATTATAAAATTATAAAATTATAAAATTTTAGTTTTAACTTTTAACTACTGACTACTGTTTTTTATTTCCTACCTATCGACAGACTAGTTTTCTCTTACAGCGGAGCAATCTTTTTTATATTTTATTATGTTAATTTTTTCGTTTTTACATTTGACATTCCTCTCTGCTGTTCACAAACCCAAATTGCTATTCACAAAGTGCTTTGTTGTATAAAAGTAAAGTAATTGTATCATTGATTTAATATTAACATTAAACCATTAATATAAATGAAAAAATTAATTCTAGCAGTTGTACTATTAGTTACAACAATAACAAAGGGACAAAACAGTTTGTTTAGTACTATTTCTACAACTGATCAATATGAGTATTATTCGAGTGTTTGGGATGAGGAGGAGGATGGTACTTATGCCATAACAGATAAAGGTATTGCAGAATTTGAAACAAAATACCTTCCTACTGGAGAAGGAAATGCTATCAAAGTTTCTTCAATAAGAAAAGACAAGGATAATTATGTAATTAAAAACAGTAATGTTGTCACCAACCACTACCGATGTGCAGGTTATCCATATGAAAGTTTTTTAAAAGATAAACATGAAAGAAGTGCATTTGTAGCTATTGGTGATTATGTATTTATTATTGACGGAATTTCAGAAGGCGGAACTTCTTTTAAAGGAATTAAATACGTTTTTATTAAAAAAAGTGGCTCAACTACCGAAGAGGGTAAAAAAGAAAAGGGTACTAAAAAGAAGAAAATGTCTTTTAGAGATAAATTAAAAGCATTAAAAAACGCTACTAATGGGACTGTTAATTATGGGCCAGCACATAAAAAATTAGAGAGTCTAAATTTAGACAAGTTAATTACCGATTATTTGGTAGCTATGAAAGCAAAGCAAAATGGAAGAACAGCAAAGCAAAAGCAAAGTGATAAAAATATTGTAGATGCTAGAAATTTATATAATTCTGATGTAAATGCTTATAACGATAAAATTAAGGCTTCTCCTGAATATAAAAAAATGAAAGCACACCAAGCCCGAATGGCCGTAATGGATAATAACAATGCTAAAAAAACAGTAACAATTAATAACAAAACAGGTAAAGATATTTATATTTATAAAGAAGGGTCTAGAAATGGAACTCGTATAAATAGTAACAGCTCAACAAAAGTTGATTGTTCATTTAATTACACGTATAAGTTTGATTCAAACTCCAATGGTAGTGGTTCTAGGTGTTATAGCGCTAACACTGGATGTGAAAGAAGCGTGACAGTAAATTAATAATCTATAGTAGGGTACTGCGTAAAAATGTTACCCAACTTTTAAAATAACCTAATCTGATTTAATTATGATAACAGTTTTAAAACATCTTATAGTATTATTAATGCCGTGTTTACTTTTTTCACAGAATGAACAACCTACCGAAGCGATTAACGGAACATACCATTTAATGGTTTCAGAACGTGGTATAGGGAGTAAGTTAACCAAAGAAAAACTATTTCAGTATGGGGAAATGGGGACAGATAAGGTTTTAGCAGTTGCTGCCTGCCAACGATGCGCACCTGCATTATATAAATATCAAAAGGAAGAAAGTGAAGCAATGGGAGTTCCTGTTTTTTATAATACTATAGGGCTTTATATGATTACCTATGATCATGAAAGCTTTGTAATGATGGTCCCTGCAAATAAAAAAAGTAAAGATTGGACCGATTTTACATATAGTAATTTTTATAGCAAAAGTATTGTTAAGGCTGAAGCTATGACGAAACAAAAAATAATAGACTTTATTATGACCCTATAAAAATGTTTTATTGATGAGTAAATTTATCCTTTAATTTATTTAATGTTGAAAAGCTCAGTTGTAATGACTGAGTTTTTTTTGTAGTGAGGTTGCAGGTCTGTTTTCTGTCACTTCGAAACGAAGCGCAGCGGAGTGAGAAATGACATTATTTTACAGCTTATTGTCAAAAATAGTGAGTTGAGCTTCTTGTGTGATTTCTCCTAAAGTCGAAATGACTTAGACAAATTATTTTACTTATTTTTAAAAAAAGTTCTCGATGCAATTTTCATTCCACTAGGCTACATCAAAATCACTTGAATTGACTACTTTTTTTTCAATAGATATTCACTATTGAAGTATAAAACATTCTAAACTTCGACATTCTTTATTTTACATTCTTCTGTTTATAATTCTTTTCAAATCCCCATTCACAAACTCAATCTGCTATTCACAAAGTGGTTTGTTATAACACCAGTAATATCGAATACTCTTGTATTAAATAAATAATCTAATTATAATTATGAAAACTTTTTTTTTGTATGCATTGCTTCTTATCTATGGCTACTCATACGCACAAACATTCCCTACTAATAATCTTGCAGGTTATTACAAATTCAACAGTGGGAATGTCTTAATAGATCAAGCCGGAGCATCAAACTTAGCCCAAACGGGAGTGAATCTTGTAGAAATCACAGATAGATTTAACACTGCCAGTACTAATGCTGTTAGTTTAAATCAAGATTATTTGTTAAGAGGTGATGTTGGGAATGTTAATGTTGGTAATTCACAAAATTTAGCCGTAACACACGCATTCTGGATAAAAACTAGTAATACCACTCAAGGCATTAGTGAATTTATTATTGGGGATTCTGATAGACCAAACCTGTCTCATGGTAGTACAAGTTATGGGTACGATATTATTTTAAGAGACAGTAAAATATTACTTAATGCAAGGTATCAATCTATAAATAGTGGGAATAGTAATCCTGCTGCTGCGGGTTATTCACAAATATCTAATAAAATTGTAGCAGATAGTGAATGGCATCATGTTACAATTGTGTTTTATACAACTACAGGGTTGTATAATGGTCTGCCTGGTAGAATTTATTCTAGAATGTATATAGACGGTAGTTTAGATTCAACTAACTCGTTTATTGCACCTAGTGGTTATGGTAGAATAACGATATTACCTTTTTCAACAGGAGACCTTGTTATAGGTAATAATAGAAATAAAAATCTAACAGCAACTAATCAATATAAGGATGGTTTTGATGATTATTTTGTTTATAATAGAGTATTAAGTGCCGCAGAAATTACAACGCTAGCAACACAAGAGGGGTATTGTTTTACTCCTGAAAATAATATTCTTTCAGTAGTAGGAGTAACAGAAAATGCAGCAACAGTAAATATAGCTACTACTGGAACGTATGATATTGCTTATGTTAAGTCTGGATATACTTTTAATGGAATTGCTAATCATAATAACGTGGGTACATCTGTTAATTTAACAGGTTTAGACGCTTCAACAGTTTACAATGTATATGTACGTGAACAATGTGGAGCAGGTTTTGAAACTGATTGGTCAGCACCTATTAACTTTAGAACTTTAGGGCAAATTTATGTTGATGATACGGCTACAGGATTAAATAATGGTTCATCATGGGCAAATGCATTTACCGATTTGGGTAGTGCAATGGATACAGATGTTAATGGACAAGAAATTTGGGTTGCTGGTGGTACTTATAAAACAGGAAATGTTATTTTCTCTTTTACCATTGATAAAACTAATATTAGCCTCTATGGTGGTTTTGCAGGTACAGAAACATCGTTGTCTCAACGAGTTTTAGGAACAAACGAATCTATTATCTCTGGTGATAACTCCAGTAATGATAATCCTAATGTTCTTTATCAAATAGATTTTAATACTAGGCGTGATAACACTAGGCGATTAATCAAATTAAATTCGTCTAGTAATGACTTTACTATTGATGGTTTTACAATTACTGCAGCAATGTCTGGACCAGATGGTACTTCAAGTGGAGAAAGAGGAGCAGGAATTTATAATAATGGAGCAGATAATGTAATGGTTTCAAACTGTAAATTCTTCAGGAATGGAACAACTGGACAAGGAGGTGCTATTTTAGCTGCCCCGAATAATAATGGACAAATTACAATAGAATCATGTGTTTTTGAAGAAAATTTTGCAGATAGTGGTGCTGCAATTCACCAATTAGCTTCGGGAAGTTCTAATACAGTAAATATAAGTAAGTCTATATTTTTAAATAATAAAACGCTGGATCATGCTGGTGCAATTTATTCTTTACACCAATCAGGTGGTACGTCTACATTAAATATAGATGCGTGTGAATTTATTGGGAACAATTCTAGATCTGGTGGAGCAATTTATGTAGCTGTTAGAGATACTAATACATTAAATGCAGCTATTACAAATTCATTATTTAATGGTAATATAGCGGAAGATAATGCTACTAATTTGGGGTATACAGGTAGTGCTGCTTGGTTTAAAACTATAGGAGCAAGTTCAACACTTACATCTTCTATTGTAAACAATACATTTGTAAATAATATAGATACAGGTACTGCTAGTGGATTGACTAATTTTAATCGAGCAACTTTAGCGCTTTCTAAAGATAATGCAGCTGCAAACCATAATGCAACTATTAGTAACAATATTTTTTATTTTAATGAAACAACAAATAGTATAACGTCAAAATCTATATCAGGTTTAAATGAAACTATGGCTACTGTTATTGTAGAAAATAGTATTGATGAAGATAGTTTTTCTTTAATTTCTGCTGGATCTACAACTAATATAAGTAATGGAAATCCACAATTTGTAAATGTAGCGGGTAATGATTATACAATAGAGGTAATTAATTCTCCTGCAATTAATACAGGGAAAAGTAGCGCAATTACAACTGCTTTAGATTTATCAGGTAACCAGCGTGTTTATGGAACAATTGTAGATATGGGAGCCTATGAATATCAATGTACAACAAATTGTTTTCAAGTAATTGTAAATATTGTTGGTAATGGTACTGTTACTCAAAATTCCATTTTTTATGGTAATGGAGATATAGCAACACTTACTCCAGATTCAGATCCAGGTTGGGTTTTTACTGGGTGGTCTGGTGATGCTTCAGGTAATTCAAATCCATTATCAATTACAATGGATTCTAGCAAAACAGTAACAGCAACGTTTCTTGTTACACCTATTTATGTAGATCTTAATGCAACAGGAAATAATGATGGATCATCATGGGTAAATGCTTATACTTCATTAACAACCGCGCTTAGTAGTGCGGCTACTGATGATATTATTTGGGTAGCTAAAGGTGTTTATAAACCACACGCAACAAATAGGGATGCCAGTTTTGTATTAAACCATAGTATATATGGTGGGTTTTCTGGAACTGAGGTTGACTGGTTAGATAGAAATTTGAGCCTTATTCATACAGTAAATGAAACTATATTAAGTGGTGATTTATCAGGTGATGATGATGCTACAGTAGAATATAATGATACTACAAGGGATGATAATAGTAAACATGTAGTAGAGGTGGCTTCTAATAATTTAGAAATTAACGGTTTTACTATTCAGGATGGAGTTGCTAATGCTATTAGTGGAGATGATAGATTTGGAGCGGGTATTTTTAAAGAATTTTCTGTACCTAATTTAACTGTTAAAAACTGTAAAATAAAAAATAATATTGCTGCTTATGGAGCAGGTATTTCATTAATTGCTACATCTACTTCTAATATTATAATAGACGCTTGTTTTATAGAAAATAATGTGGCACATGCGGGTGCTGGTTTAGATTATCATTTATCTGGGACTAATGGAACAATGAATATTACAATTACAAATTCATTGTTTCATGCTAATAAAACACTTACTAATTCGGCATGGAATTGGCAAGGTTTAGGCTCAACAGCAGCTCGATTAAGAGTGTATCATACTGGTGTTACTTTAAATGTAACGTTAGTAAATAATACTTTTGTAAATAATGTAAATTTAGAAGATAGACTAAATAACTCCGCAGGTAACTACCCTGTTATAGCGCTTTCTAAAAATGAAGGGGATTTTGGAAATATTACTATAGCAAATAATATATTTTGGGGAAACAGGACTCATTCTAATCAAGTAGCCAAAGCTATTGGGCGAAGTCATAGTATTAATACGGCATTGCAGAATACTGATAGCCAAAGAGTAGTTGAAAATAATATTGATGAAGATGGTTTTTCTACATTTGCAAGTACTCCAATAGGTACGATTACTACGAACCCATTATTTACAAGTACATCAAATTTTACTTTACAGTCTAATTCACCTGCAATAGATAGTGGAAATAATACTTACACTACAACAACTATGGATTTAGCGGGTAGCACAAGAGTTTCTAACACAACTGTAGATATTGGGTGTTATGAGAACATAGTACTTGGAATTAATGTTGCTATTGATGCTTTTTTACAAGGGCCATCATTAAGTCCAAATACGGCAGGTTTAATGAATGATGATTTAAGAATAGGAAGTTATATTCCAACAACAAGTCCATATTCAGATAATTTAACATGCAATACAAGTGTATTTACTGCAATAGGAAATGATGCTATTGTGGATTGGGTTTTTGTAGAGTTAAGAGATG
>JABSPO010000070.1 GCA_013214625.1 Flavobacteriaceae bacterium | reverse complement strand
AAAATTATTGCTCGAATGGAAGGTGATTTCCCAGTTGCAACACCATCTGAAATTAATTATGCCGATGTATCTCCAAACCAGATTGCATCTATTTCAGCGTCATTAATTCCTTTCTTAGAACATGATGATGCCAATCGTGCATTGATGGGGTCAAACATGATGCGTCAAGCGGTACCGTTATTACGTCCAGAAGCTCCAATTGTTGGAACTGGGTTAGAAAGACGAGTAGCTCAGGATTCTAGAGTATTGATTAATGCAGAAGGTATTGGAGAAGTTCAATATGTTGATGCAGATAAAATTACTATAGAATATGAGAGAACAGAAGAAGAAGCTATGGTTAGTTTTGATTCTAATATAAAAACTTACAATTTAATTAAGTTTAGAAAAACCAATCAAGGTACTTCTATCAACTTAAAGCCTATTGTTAAAATTGGTGATAAAGTTGAATTAGGACAAGTACTTTGTGAAGGATATGCTACACAAAAAGGAGAATTAGCTTTGGGTAGAAATATGAAAGTAGCCTTTATGCCTTGGAAAGGGTATAACTTTGAGGATGCGATTGTAATTTCTGAAAAAGTTGTTCGAGAAGATATCTTTACCTCTATCCATATTGATGAATATTCATTAGATGTAAGAGATACGAAACTGGGTGATGAAGAGTTGACTAATGATATCCCTAACGTTTCTGAAGAGGCTACTAAAGACTTGGATGAAAATGGAATGATTCGTATTGGAGCAGAAGTAAACCCTGGAGATATTCTTATTGGTAAAATTACACCAAAAGGAGAATCTGATCCAACACCAGAAGAAAAGTTATTACGTGCTATCTTTGGTGATAAAGCAGGAGATGTAAAAGATGCTTCATTAAAAGCGTCTGCTTCATTACATGGTGTAGTTATAAACAAAAAGTTATTCGCTCGTTTAGTTAAAGATAAACGCAGACGTAACCAAGATAAAGAAGAGTTACAAGCAGTAGAGTTAAAGTTTGAATCTAAATTTGAAGCTTTAAAAACCGTTTTAATTGATAAATTATTTACAATTGTTAACGGAAAAACTGCTCAAGGAGTATTTAACGACTTAGGAGAAGAAGTATTGCCAAAAGGTAAAAAATTCTCTCAAAAAATGTTAAATTCTGTTGATGATTATTCGCATTTAATAAGTGGAACATGGACTACTGATAAGCAAGCAAACGAGTTTGTAAAAGACGTATTACATAATTACAAAATTAAAGTAAGTGATCTTCAAGGAGCATTAAGAAGAGCTAAATTTACAATTGCTATTGGAGATGAATTACCAGCAGGAATTATCAAACTAGCTAAGATTTACGTTGCTAAAAAACGTAAGCTTAAAGTAGGAGATAAAATGGCAGGACGTCACGGTAACAAGGGTATTGTAGCGCGTATCGTTCGTCAAGAAGATATGCCTTTCTTAGAAGATGGAACACCAGTAGATATTGTACTGAATCCATTAGGAGTACCTTCTCGTATGAACATTGGTCAAATTTATGAAACTGTTCTTGGTTGGGCAGGTCAAAAATTAGGTAAAAAATATGCTACACCAATATTTGATGGAGCTACTTTAGACCAGATTAATGAAATTACTGATGAAGCAGGTGTACCTAGATTCGGTCATACACATTTATATGATGGAGGAACAGGAGAACGTTTTGATCAAGCAGCAACAGTAGGTATTATATACATGTTAAAACTAGGTCACATGGTTGATGATAAAATGCACGCGCGTTCTATCGGTCCATACTCATTAATTACGCAACAACCACTTGGAGGTAAGGCGCAGTTTGGAGGACAACGTTTTGGAGAGATGGAAGTTTGGGCATTAGAGGCTTATGGAGCTTCAGCAACCCTAAGAGAAATCTTAACTGTTAAATCTGATGATGTAATAGGTAGAGCTAAAACTTACGAAGCAATCGTTAAGGGTGAGCCAATGCCAGAACCAGGATTACCGGAATCATTCAATGTATTAATGCATGAATTGAAAGGGTTAAGTTTGGATATTAGATTAGAAGAGTAATAGTAGGCGGTTTCGCTATTTAAAAAGAATATTTTTAAAATTTTATTGCATCATATTATGGCAAGAAAACAAGATAAAAATACACAAAAGAGATTTAGTAAAATCTCTATCGGTTTAGCTTCTCCTGAGTCAATTTTGGCTGAGTCAAAAGGAGAGGTTTTAAAGCCGGAAACTATAAACTATCGTACACACAAACCAGAACGTGACGGATTATTCTGTGAGCGTATCTTCGGCCCTGTAAAGGATTATGAATGTGCTTGTGGAAAGTACAAACGTATCCGTTATAGAGGAATTGTATGTGATAGATGTGGTGTTGAAGTAACTGAAAAGAAAGTTCGTAGAGATCGTATTGGGCACATTAACTTAGTTGTTCCTGTTGCACATATCTGGTACTTCCGTTCATTACCAAACAAAATAGGATACTTACTTGGTCTACCTTCTAAGAAATTAGACATGATCATTTACTACGAACGTTATGTAGTAATTCAAGCTGGTATTGCTAAGAATCCTGAAGGGGAAGAGCTTAAAAAAATGGAATTCTTAACTGAAGAAGAATATTTAAATATAGCGGAAGAGTTACCACCAGAAAATCAGTATTTAGATGATACAGATCCTAATAAGTTTATCGCTAAAATGGGAGCTGAATGTTTAATTGATTTATTAAAACGAATTGATTTAGACGAGTTATCTTATGAATTAAGACATAAGGCTAATAACGAAACATCTAAGCAACGTAAAACAGAAGCATTAAAAAGATTACAAGTTGTACAATCTTTACGTGATGCTAATAAGAATAGAGAAAATCGTCCAGAATGGATGATTATGAAGGTTGTGCCAATTATTCCGCCAGAATTAAGACCATTAGTGCCTTTAGATGGTGGACGTTTCGCAACTTCAGATTTAAATGATCTTTACAGAAGAGTAATTATCCGTAACAACCGTTTAAAGCGTTTGGTAGAGATAAAAGCTCCGGAAGTAATCTTGCGTAATGAGAAGCGTATGTTACAAGAATCAGTAGATTCTTTATTTGATAACACACGTAAATCATCAGCAGTAAAAACTGAATCTAACAGACCTTTAAAATCATTATCTGATTCATTAAAAGGGAAACAAGGACGTTTCCGTCAAAACTTGTTAGGTAAGCGTGTTGATTATTCAGCTCGTTCTGTAATTGTTGTTGGACCAACATTACGTTTATTCGAATGTGGATTGCCAAAGGATATGGCAGCAGAATTATACAAACCTTTTGTAGTTAGAAAATTAATTGAAAGAGGAATTGTAAAAACTGTAAAATCTGCTAAGAAAATAATAGACAGAAAAGAACCAGTAGTTTGGGATATCTTAGAAAATGTAATCAAAGGACATCCTGTATTATTGAACCGTGCACCTACGCTTCACCGTTTAGGGATACAAGCTTTTCAACCTAAATTAATTGAAGGAAAAGCAATTCAATTACACCCGTTAGTATGTACGGCATTTAATGCCGATTTTGATGGGGATCAAATGGCAGTACATTTACCTTTAGGACCAGAAGCAATTTTGGAATCTCAACTGTTAATGTTAGCTTCTCATAATATATTAAATCCGGCAAACGGACAACCAGTTACTGTACCTTCTCAGGATATGGTACTTGGATTATATTATATGACTAAATTGCGTAAGTCTACTCCTGAATTAGAAGTAATAGGAGAAGGATTAACTTTTTATTCACCAGAAGAAGTAACTATTGCTTACAACGAAAATAGAGCAAATATTAACGCAGCAATTAAAGTTAGAACAAAAGATTTTAACGAAAATGGTGAGTTAGTTTATAAAGTTATTGATACTACAGTAGGTAGAGTATTATTTAACGAAGTGGTTCCTGAAGAAGCTGGATATATCAACGAAGTTTTAACTAAAAAAGCGTTAAGAGATATTATCCATGACATTTTAAAAGCAACTAGTGTTCCTGAAACTGCTGATTTCTTAGACAGAATAAAGGACATGGGGTATGCATTCGCCTTTAAAGGAGGATTGTCATTCTCATTAGGAGATATCATTATTCCTAAAGAAAAAGGGAAAATGGTTGATGAGGCAAATGCTCAAGTTGATGGAATTAAGGCTAACTATAACATGGGGCTTATAACGAACAATGAGCGTTATAACCAAGTTATTGATATCTGGACATCAACAAACGCTGCTTTAACAGAGCTTTCTATGAAGAATATCTCTGAAGATCAGCAAGGGTTTAACTCAGTATTCATGATGCTTGATTCTGGTGCAAGGGGTTCTAAGGAGCAAATTCGTCAGTTAACAGGTATGCGTGGATTAATGGCGAAACCTAAAAAATCTGCTGATGGATCTGGAGCAATTATTGAAAACCCGATTCTTTCTAACTTTAAGGAAGGGTTGTCAATTCTAGAATACTTTATTTCTACTCACGGTGCGCGTAAAGGTCTTGCCGATACCGCATTAAAAACAGCCGATGCAGGGTACTTAACACGTCGTTTAGTTGATGTATCTCAGGATGTTATTGTAAACACAGTAGATTGTGGAACTTTAAGAGGGTTAGATGTTCAAGCATTAAAGAAGAATGAGGAAATAGTAGAAACATTAGGTGATCGTATTTTAGGTCGTATCGCTTTGCATGATGTTGTTAACCCGTCAACAGGTGAAATTATTGTTGCAAATGGTGAGCAAATTATAGAAGCAGATGTTGATGTAATTAGTGCTGCGCCAATTGATACAGTATCAGTAAGATCTGCATTAACTTGTGAAGCTATAAAAGGTATTTGTGCTAAATGTTACGGACGTAACTTAGCAACAGGTAAAATGGTTCAAAGAGGAGAAGCTGTTGGTGTAGTTGCCGCACAGTCAATTGGAGAGCCTGGTACACAGTTAACATTACGTACATTCCACCTTGGGGGAACTGCAAGTACAATCTCAGAAGAAAATAACTTAAAAGCTAAGTTTGACGGAGTTGTTGAAATAGAAGAACTACGTGTTGTAAAAGGTGAAGATAATGAAGGGAAAGCAGTTGATATTGTAATTTCTCGTACTGCGGAAGCAAAGTTAGTTGATAAAAATACAGGTATTGTATTAGCAACTAATAACATTCCTTACGGTTCATACATCTATGTATCTGACAAACAACTTTTGAAGAAAGATGAAGTTATTTGTCAATGGGATCCATTTAACGGTGGAATTGTTTCTGAATTCTCAGGGTCTATTAAGTTTGAAAATATTGAGCAAGGTATAACTTACCAAGTAGAAGTTGATGAACAAACAGGATACCAAGAGAAAGTAATTTCTGAATCAAGAAATAAAAAGTTAATTCCAACTTTACTTATTATGGGTAAAGATGACGAAGTATTACGTTCGTACAATTTACCTGTAGGAGCACACATGATGATTTCAGATGGTGAAAAGATTAAAGAAGGTAAATTATTGGTTAAAATTCCACGTAAATCATCTAAAGCAGGAGATATTACTGGAGGTTTACCACGTATTACGGAGCTTTTCGAAGCACGTAACCCTTCAAATCCAGCAGTTGTATCTGAAATTGATGGAGTTGTGTCATTTGGTAAAATCAAGCGTGGTAATCGTGAGATTATTATTGAATCTAAATTAGGAGATATTAAGAAATACTTAGTTAAGTTATCTAATCAAATCTTAGTTCAGGAAAATGATTTTGTTAAAGCTGGTATGCCATTATCTGATGGGTCAATTACACCAAAGGATATTTTAGCAATAAAAGGACCTTCAGCGGTACAGCAGTACTTAGTAAATGAAGTACAGGAAGTATATCGTTTACAAGGAGTAAAAATTAACGATAAGCATTTCGAGGTTGTTGTAAGACAAATGATGCGTAAAGTTCAAATTAATGATTCAGGAGATACTATTTTCTTAGAAAATCAATTGATTCATAAATCAGACTTTATCGTTGAAAATGATGCTATTTACGGAATGAAAGTTGTTGAAGAAGTTGGAGATTCTGAAGAATTGAAAGCAGGACAAATAATTTCACCACGTGACTTAAGAGATGAGAATTCAATTTTAAAAAGAAATGATAAAACATTAGTGATTGCTAGAGATGCTGTGCCAGCAACGGCTACACCAATCTTACAAGGGATTACTAGAGCATCATTACAGACTAAATCGTTTATCTCAGCTGCATCATTCCAGGAAACTACTAAAGTATTAAACGAAGCGGCAGTAGCTGGTAAGATTGATACCTTAGAAGGATTGAAAGAAAATGTAATTGTTGGTCATAGAATTCCAGCAGGTACAGGAATGAGAAACTACGAAAAAATTATTGTAGGTTCTAAAGAAGATTATGATCAAATGACAAAAGTTGAAGAAAACCTTAGTTAATCATGGCAGAGAATAATAATAAAAGCGGACAACAAATAAATATTGAGCTTGATGCTGATATTGCTCAAGGGATTTATTCCAATTTAGCAATCATTAATCACTCAGCTTCTGAGTTTGTTGTAGATTTTGTTAGCATTATGCCTGGTGTTCCAAAGAGCAAAGTGAAGTCAAGAATTATCTTAACTCCACAGCATGCAAAAAGATTATTAAAAGCTTTAGCTGATAATGTAAATCGTTTTGAAAAAGCTCATGGTGAAATTAAAGATTTCGAACAACCACCAATCCCAATGAATTTTGGGCCAACTGGTGAAGCATAAAGTAAAAGCCGCAAATTAATATTTGCGGCTTTTTTTATAGATTAATGTAAGTAGTAAATTATGCCAAAAATATTTCAATTTTATTAATGCATATTGAAATTCAATTGGTAATACTTCAAATAAAAAGGCTCAGAATTTATTTTCTGAGCCTTTTTGTTTGAAGTATTTTAGTGTTTAAAACTCACTAGTAAAGTGAAGTTTAACAGTTGGGTATTTTTGTTGTGTCATTTGTAAAGAAAACATTGAATCGGCAAAAAATACGAGCTGCCCGCTTTTGTCCTTTGCAAGAAATTTTTGTTTTACGCGTTTGAATTCTTTGAATTCATTGTTGCTTTCATCTTCAGCTTCTACCCAACACGCTTTGTGTACATTTAAATTTTCATACGTACATTTAGCACCATATTCATGCTCTAAACGATATTGAATAACTTCATACTGTAAAGCTCCAACTGTTCCAATAACCTTACGTCCATTCATTTCTAAGGTGAATAGTTGAGCAACTCCTTCATCCATTAACTGATCAATACCTTTGTACAGTTGTTTTGATTTTAATGGGTCAGCATTATTAATGTATCTAAAGTGTTCAGGAGAGAAACTTGGTACACCTTTGTAGTTCATAATTTCACCTTCAGTTAGGGTGTCACCAATTTTAAAGTTTCCAGTATCATGTACACCTACAATATCCCCAGGATATGAGATGTCTACAATTTCTTTTTTATTTGCGAAAAAGGCATTAGGACTTGAAAATTTTACTTTTTTGTTATTTCTAACATGTAAATATGGCGTGTTTCTCTTAAATAATCCTGAAACAATTTTAATGAATGCAAGTCTGTCCCTGTGTTTAGGATCCATGTTTGCGTGTATTTTAAATACAAAACCAGTAAACTTACTTTCGTTGGGTTGTACTTCTCTTGTGTCAGATGTTTTTGGTCTTGGTTCAGGAGCGATATCAATAAAGCAATCTAATAATTCCCTAACTCCAAAGTTATTTAAAGCAGATCCGAAAAACACAGGTTGTAAATCACCGTTTAAATATTCTTCTTGGTTGAATTTTGGATATACTTCATAGACTAATTCCAATTCTTCACGCAGTTCTTTAGCTGCTGCTTCACCAATATAATTTTCTAACTCAGGATTGTTTACATCTTCAAATGAGATGGTATCAGTAATATGTTGTTTATTATCTTCCGAAAACAGATTTATATTCTTTTCCCAGATATTATAAATTCCTTTAAAACTGTATCCCATACCGATAGGGAAACTTAACGGAGTAACTCTTAAACCTAGTTTTTGTTCTATTTCATCTAGTAAATCAAAGGCGTCTTTACCCTCTCTATCCATTTTGTTAATGAATACAATGATAGGAATATTACGCATTCTACAAACTTCAACTAATTTTTCAGTTTGTTCCTCAACACCTTTTGCAACATCAATAACTACAATAACACTATCTACAGCAGTTAGTGTTCTGAAGGTATCTTCAGCAAAATCCTTATGACCAGGAGTATCTAGTATATTTATTTTTTTATCTCGATAGATAAATGCTAATACAGAAGTTGATACAGAAATACCACGCTGACGTTCAATTTCCATGAAATCAGAGGTAGCTCCTTTTTTTACTTTATTCGATTTTACTGCTCCAGCTTCCTGAATAGCTCCTCCAAAAAGCAATAACTTTTCAGTTAAGGTTGTTTTTCCGGCATCGGGATGTGATATGATACCGAAGGTTCTTCTTTTTGCAATTTCTTCTTGTAAACTCATTTGTTACGGTGTATTTAGCGTTTGCAAATGTAATTGTTTTGTTTAGTATATTATAGTTTTTAATGTATATAGATTTTAAAAGGATATATTACTAACTAATGTATATTCATAGGGCTAGTTGCTTTTTAGTTGTGTATATATTTTCTTAAAACATATAAAAAGCTACATTTCTTTTTTATATTTTAGCAATATGAAACCGACACGTTTAAAATAATCATTAAATTAAGTATTGATTATTTTAAACGTCAAAGATTACATGTGACAATTGAGAAATAATAAAAACAAACACATGAAAGAAGAGTTAGTCATTTTAGTTGATGAAAACGATATTCAAGTAGGGTTGATGCCTAAGATGGAAGCCCATGAAAAAGCGGTTTTACATCGTGCATTTTCTGTTTTTATATTCAATAAAAAAAATGAATTGATGTTACAACAAAGAGCATTACATAAATATCATTCACCAGGATTGTGGACTAATACTTGTTGTAGTCATCAGCGAGATGGCGAAAGCAATATAGCTGCAGGAGAAAGAAGGTTATTTGAAGAGATGGGATTTGTAACTGAATTGAAAGAAACGATTTCATTTATATATAAGGTTCCATTTGAAAACGGACTGACTGAACATGAATATGATCATATTTTAGTAGGTCATTATGATAATGACCCAGAAATAAATACGGAAGAAGTAGGCGAGTGGAAATGGATGGATTTAGAGTTGGTAAAAAAGGATATCAAAAACAATCCAGAAAATTATACCTCTTGGTTTAAGATTATATTTGAAAAGTATTATAAAACGTTATTAGAAAAATAATGAAGGTTACAGTTCATAGAAAAGCACATTTTAATGCAGCCCATCGATTATGCAACAAATCATGGTCAGATGAAAAAAATATTGAGGTATTTGGAAAATGCAGTAGTCCTAATTATCACGGTCATAACTATGAGTTAGTGGTTAGTGTAACAGGAACTATAAATCAAGATACAGGGATGGTTATCGATTTAAAAATCCTTAAAGACCTTATCTATGAAAAAATAGAAAAAGAATTTGATCATAAAAACTTAAATTTAGATGTGTCTTATTTTCAAGATAAAATTCCTACAGCAGAAAACATTGTTGTTGTAATATGGGATATTTTAAGAAAAGAACTTTCAAGCCATTTAGAGTTAGAGGTTACATTATATGAAACACCTAGAAACTTTGTTACTTATACAGGATAAATATGGTAAAATGGTACCCAATTAAATTCGCTCCAATATTTAAAGAAAAAATCTGGGGAGGGTCAAAATTAAAAAAAATTTTAGGAAAAGAAACTGAATTGAATAATGTAGGAGAAAGTTGGGAAATATCATCGGTTGATGATAGTGTATCCGTAATTTCTTCTGGTAGTTTTAAAGGAAAGACCCTAACCGAACTTATAGAAGAGTATAAGCAAGAAATTGTTGGAAATTCTGTATATCGATTTTTTGGAACAAATTTTCCTTTACTAATAAAGTTTATAGACGCTGAAACAGATTTATCAGTGCAATTGCACCCAAATGATATCTTAGCTAAAAAAAGGCATAACTCTTTTGGAAAAACAGAAATGTGGTATATTATTCAAAGAGATGCTAACTCTAGATTGGTGTTAGGTTTTAAAAACGGAATAACAGCTTCTGATTATAAAAGGCACTTAAAAGAAAAAAGTTTACCAAGTATATTAAACAATGTTCCTGTAAATGCAGGAGATGCTTTTTTTATTCAAACAGGCACAATACATGCAATAGGTGCAGGGGTGTTGTTAGCGGAAATTCAACAAACTTCAGACATCACTTACAGAGTCTATGATTGGGATAGAGTAGATACTAACGGGAAGACTAGGCGTTTGCATAAACGAGAGGCTTTAGACGCTATTAACTTTGGATTTAAAGGAGAGAAAATGGTTTTCGATACAATCGAAAATGAATCTAACCAAATGGTGTCTTGCAATTATTTCACAACTAATTATCTTCACTTGAGTAGTGACAAAGAAATTAATAATAAGGATAAGGATTCTTTTGTGATTTATATGTGTATTGAGGGAGAGGCAATTTTTTCTGGATATGAGTTTGAGGAGCATGTTAAATTAGGAGAAACAGTATTAATTCCTGCGGCATTAAAAGAATTTGATATAAAAACAAAAAATGTAAAACTTTTAGAAGTTTTTATATAACTATTAAGGTGTTATGTTTACTTTTGCACCAGCTTAAAAAATATAATTATGGCAAGTATTAAGAATTTAAAAAAAGATGTAAACTTTATTTTTGGTGATATTATCGAAACAGTATACGTTTGGCAGTTATCAAACCCAGAAAAAGAACTTTCAGCTTCTGATGCAATTATTGATGAAGCAATTGTTGCTTTTGATGAATCTATGGATGAAATTAACGCGAAAAACGTTGATAATAAGAAGGTTCACTTTACGGCATTGAAAAAGTCAATTGAAGCTAAAGGAATGGCTTTGATAGGAAAGTTAAATAAGTTGTAAAAAAACACACAAAGTGCTTGCAGGTATGAAAATCAAAGTTATATTTGCACTCGCAATGCCGATGTAGCTCAGTTGGCTAGAGCAGCTGATTTGTAATCAGCAGGTCGGAGGTTCGAGTCCTCTCATCGGCTCAAAAAACACTAATCTTATGATTGGTGTTTTTTTTTGCCTATACTTGAAAAGTAACGGCAATTTTGTAATTTAAGTCATAATAACTTAAATTTGTGAAAATTAAATAAATTACCATGGCAGATTTAACCCCAAATGAATGGCAAAAACAATTATTGAAAGATACTAATGCAATAATTGTAGATGTTAGAACGACTGATGAAGTTGCTGAAGGAGCTATTCCTAATGCAATTAATATTGATGTAAAAGAACCACAATCTTTTTTAGATCAAATTAACCAACTAGATAAAACAAAAAATTTTTACATGTATTGTCAGTCTGGAGCAAGAAGCGCTCAAGCCTGTGCTGTTTTAAATTTAATGTGTAATGTGCCAAACGCATATAGCTTATCGGGTGGATTTGCTTCGTGGACAGGGAAAGTTTCTGTTAACTAAAAATGAAATATTTAATCCCGCCAGTGGGTTTGAGACCTCTAGATTTTGGATTCAAACGAAAAATGTTATTGATTAATTCATATCTCTTGTGCTTGCGCCCAGGATATTGGTTGTTAATATTAAGTTGCATAATTTTTTCATGCTCCCAAACAGCTATAAAAGGAGTAACGCTTCTTGATCCTGTTCAGTTTGAAGAAAAGATACAAGAAATAAATGTTCAGTTGGTAGATGTGAGAACGCCAAACGAATGGAAAAGTGGTGTAATAGCAAACCCTTTAAAGATTGATTTTCTGGAAAGTAATTTTAAGGAAAAAATCATAAAACTTAATAAATCAAAACCAATAGCAATATATTGTAAGAGTGGTGGTAGAAGCGGTCAAGCTGCTAAACTACTCTCAGAAAATGGTTTTAAAGAAATATATGATTTAAAAGGAGGGATTTTAAATTGGAATAAGAAATAATAAAAAAAGCAGTTCAATTGAACTGCTTTTTTTTTGTGGAGTCGTCGAGAATGGAACCTTCTGTTTTTTAATATAGTTAAAGATCATCAATACTAGTGTAATAGCCTTTTAATATTGGTTTTGTATAGTGGACTTATTATAATTTGATTGGACAGTCAGTTAGGAGATTAATTTATTAATTAAATTAACTTTGAGGAATGTCAAGAATCAGAAAGAATTACACCACTGCATTTAAGCAAAAGCATTAGGGTTAAGTCATGCTAAGGGCAATGTAGAACAAGTAAGTCGTGAGTTAGGAATACCGTCTATTACATCGTTGGCGAAAAGAATTTAGTGCTTATGATAAAAATAGTTTCTCAGGTTGTGGTAAAGCTAAATTAACAGATGAGCAAAGAGAAATAGCAGAACTTAAAAGATGTTACCTTAGAGAATGAAATAATATTGATGTTTATACATCATATTTTTGAATATAGCTTTGAGATTTATTTATCTTTGATAAGAAAAACAGTATTAGTAGTAAGCTTGTACACCTCTTTTGTAGGAATAGAAAGGTATTTATCTGCAAGACTAAATCAATCAAGAAACACCATTTAAAGAAGGATTGTTGGGGTTTATCCAACTGTTCAAGAAACCTCGAAGTAACTATTAGACAAGGTTAAAGAGCTTAAACGAGGGTTGTGTGGTTGGGAGGATTAGTAACATACTATTACAAAATTAGAATTATGAAAAATATAGCTTTATTATTAGTATTGATATTGAGTGCATGTAAAGTTAACACACCAACCGTTGGGAAAGAATCAATAGAGGGAGTAGAGTCAATTGCAGCTGTTAAAATGATTCAGGTTGAATTAGTTGATTTGATGAAAGAAATTAACCACAAAGACTCAAAAGTTAGAAAGTTTGCTCATAAAAAATACGTTGGTAAACGATTGCTAATTACTGGAAGAGTAAACGATGTTAGTGCTAAAGGTACAGTTCGTTTACAGGTAGAACCTTACGCCGATTCAATTACATGCTATGGGTTAATGGGTAACATGTTGACTACTCTAAATAAAGGTGATGTTGTTAAAGTATATGGTACTTTCTATATAGCTAATCCCGATATGAATTTTACTAAACAGTTTCAGATGTTTGATTGTAGATTATTATTAAGTTAATATATATATATAAGCTAAAGAGCTTAAACGAGAGCTGTGTGACTGGGAGGATTAATGAAGAAAGTAAATAGATGCTAACAGAAAGAAGATATTTTATATGGGATAATGATAACCTTTCCGATATTAAATTGGGGGATAATATTTATACTCTAATATTTAAAAACATAGTTACTGTAATTACAAAAAATGATGGACTCTCATATAGGTATCATAACAATGATGATATTTGGGTTAGTGTTCTCGATAATAAAGTTTGCGGTTTATTCTTTAGAAATGAAGCTGGTTATTATATTTTAGGTATAGACCCCTATAGTTTTGCTTATCCAGCAACAGATGCTATAACAGAACACACTTCTAAATCATTTGAATATTTACCACATATAAAAAATACTGAAGAGCTTGATTCTGGAGATTATTTAATATTAATTTTTAAAGACTTCATCCCTAGAAATATCATGATTACACGTAAGTAATTTATCCACTGCACAACCCATTCATCAACTTCCTAACAGCCTATGCCATTAATCAGACGGTAGTTCATAAAAAGAAAAAACAGCCCATTAGAATTGATTTATATTGATTAGTTTATCTGTTGATTTACACTTCATTAACATTTTTTTACGTTTAGTTGATATTTCCTATATGTTATTAATATAGATTTACTAAAACTGTAATTCAACTAACGAAAAACAAGATGATGAATCAATTTAAATACCTCTTCATAATATTAATTACTCTCTTCAATTCTTCCTGTAATGGTCAGATTCAATCAAAACCAGAAATTGCTAAAGAACCTGATATGCAGAACTCAGGAAAATTAGTAGAAGGAAAGAAATCTTTTAAATATGATGCAGGAGATGTCGTTAATAGAGGCTATTTGGACAACTCAGGGAATATGTGGTTTACCACTCTAAAAGAAGGTGTGTTTATGTATGATGGTAAAACATTCAAAAATCTTACAGTAAAAGATGGTCTTTGTTCTAATGTAGTTAATGCAGTAATTGAGGACAAAAACGGGATAATGTGGTTTGGTACGTCCAAAGGATTATGTAGTTATGATGGCGAGAACTTCATTAACATACCCTTACCTCAAGAAGACTCTCAAAGTGTTTCGCCCGAAACAGGGTTGCCAAGTAGAAAAACTGAAACTGTTTTATCTTTAATTCAAGCAAGTAATGGTGATTTTTGGGTTGGCACAGACGCAAGCGGAGCGTATCGTTATGATGGAAAAACATTTACCTCATTTTTAAAATTCAAAGGGAGAATACAACCCGATAGTAATGTTTATAACAATTGCATCCTGAGTATCATTGAAGACAAGAAGGGAAGTATTTGGATTGGTTCATTTACTCACGGAGGATTAAGTGAAATTAATGGAAATAACATAATTCACCATGCCCTAAAGGATGGATATGGTGATGGGATGATTTCTACAAGCTATATGGATAGAAAGGGAAATCTATGGTTTGGGACAAGAAATGGAGGTATTTACAAATATGATGGTAAGACTTTTAAAAATATAGCTGATACAATTACGGGAGAACAAATAGCTATGGCATCTGTGTTGGAAGATAGAGAAGGTACAATTTGGATTGCTAGCTTTGCAAGAAAAGGCGTCTATCAGTATGATGGAAAATCATTTATTCCACTTGATATTGAAGGGAGCGAAAAATTAAATGATGTCAAATTTGTTTCAGAAGATATAGATGGAAATATTTGGTTCGGGGGTAGATATGGTATTTTGTGGAGGTATGATGGAAATGAGTTAAAAGAATTCACCCATGAAAAGAGAAATAATTAATACAGCACATAACCCCATCAATCAGACACAATTCTACAAACAACTTCCAACCTGCTAAAACACCCCTTAAAACAAAGAGAAGCTACGTGTTAAGTAACCTCTCTTGTTGTTTTTTATAATCTTGCCAAGCTGTGTTTGTAACTAGTCAACGTCCTTTAATTTTAATTTTTCAGGAATTTTTAATACCTCACGTTTCTTTAAATATTGTTGTTTTGAGTAAGGTCCATACAAACTGTCTTCCTGATGACTAATTATCCAGTAATTTAACTCTCTCGAAAAAACCTTCTGATAGTAAGGGTCATTATTAATTAAACTATCAGCAATTAGTTCACTTTTTTCATTAGAATAAACATCTTCTAATTCAAATTTAATTCCTACAACATGACCTCTTTTATTAGGCTCCTGAATAATAAGAATAAATTTTTCATTAAAAGAATAGCTTATTATTTTCGAATAAACATTTTCCTCCTTGATATATTTTAAGTTGAATTTATCAGTTGGAGGATACGATGATTCTTTTCTTCTAAGAATATTTTTAAAAATTGTCCCTGTATCATAATATGAATACCCTTCACCCAATTTTTCCATTGAACTCCCTTCTTGGCATGACTGGATAGAAAAAACAATTATTCCTATAAAAATTAGCTTAAACATCGTGACGCTACTTGTTCTTATTCTTTTCATCTTTTTCTTAATTATGATTATTCTCATTCTCCGTAGTTTAGTGCATGTTGAATTGCTGACGAGTTTTCCTGTATCAGTACTGAACCTGTAAAGTTAATTTCATAAGGAATTCCTTTGCGAAGAAATATTTAAAAATATTAAGTATAAATTTAGCTATAATTTAAAAACAGCCCCTAATTTATTGCTGTTTATATTTGTTAAATATCTTATTCATAAAACATAAAAAAACCACCTCGTTAAAGGTGGCTTGCTAGTTCTTACTCATACTCGGCACGGAAAACATTTCCGCACTATCACATTTTTCTTTTTTTATTGCAAATCCGCGCCATCTGGTTAGTTTACTTATTACTGGAAACTAGTTTATCTAATTCCCTAATAAAATCATCCATTTCATTCAAGCTATGTTCACATCTAAACTTAATAGTTTCGCCATTAATTAGTTTCATCTTAAAAGTTGGGAAATTATTCATTAATGTCTTTAACTTATATGATTTCACATCTTTGAACAAAACAACTTTTTCTTCTTTTGCTTTAAATTTGATGCTTTTATTGTTGATTGAAATAATAATCTTTTGTTTAAAAAACTTTTTACAAAAATTCATTAGTAAAAATACTATCGTCATTGTTATCCCCAAAAATATTAAGAAATTCACTTGCAGTATTCCTTTTACCAAAAAAGCGATTATTGACGAAAATAGCATCCCTAATGTAAGAGCTACAAATATTACTAAATAATAGATTTTTAAATTAATTGTTTTAATATTGAATGTTTTCATATACTTAATTACCATTTATAATTACTGTATCACCACCTAAACTAGATTTTATGTCATCTAAAACCCCAA
>JABSPO010000007.1 GCA_013214625.1 Flavobacteriaceae bacterium | reverse complement strand
TTAATTCCATGCTTTTTCCAGATGGGTCAGGAAAATTAGGTCCTCCATCATAATCTACTCGGTCAATTTCTGTTCCTCCTCCAGTTTCTAAAATAACTTCATCGCCACCATTAGCTAATATGATACCAGTGTAGACATAATCTAATGTTACTCCTCCATTACCTGTGCTACCGTTTTTTCCGAAAACTAAATAAGCACCTGGAGCAATATTTAAAGGGCTTCCATTGTTAATGGTGTGAGAGTCATTATCGTCATCTTTTATAACCCAGCCATTCATGTCGATTATTCCTGCAGTTGTATTGTAAACTTCAAAATATTCCCCGTTTGCATCAGATACCGCACTAGGGTTTTGCATTATCTCAGTAATAATAATATCCCCAGGACTTTGTCCAAAAGACATTGTAGCAGCAAAGATTGCAGCTAAAAAAAAGTAGATTTTTTTCATAATTAAGTATATTTAATATTTAGTAAAACTTAAGGGCAAAAATACAAAATTTTAATTGTTTTTAATTTAGTTCAGATGTTAATCAGGTGATTTTAACGATAAAATAACATAGGGGTAATGTTATCTAAAAGTTAAGGATGTTATGGAAATGTTATCTTATTTAGTTTGCTCTTTAAAAGTTTGATTTATATAGTACCTTTGGTTGTAGATCCTAATTTAAGTTAAGTAATGAGTACAGATATTGTTAAAATTTTATTGGTTGATGATGAGCCGGATATTTTGGAAATTGTTGGGTATAATTTATCATCAGGAGGGTATCAGGTATTCACAGCTTCTAATGGTTTGGAAGCAATTGAAGTCGCTAAAAAGGAATTGCCTGATTTAATTATTCTGGATGTCATGATGCCGAAAATGGACGGTATTGAAGCTTGCGAACAATTGCGTAAGTTACCAGAGTTGTCCAATACGATTATAACTTTTTTAACAGCTCGGAACGAAGATTATTCTCAGGTTGCTGGATTTGACGCTGGTGCCGACGATTATATCGCAAAGCCAATAAAACCAAAAGTATTACTAAGTAAAGTTAAAGGTTTATTACGTAGAACATCTGTTGATAAAAAGGATGGAAATTCATTAAATATTGGTCAACTCGTAATTAATAGAGAAGAATATAAAGTGCTAAAAGAAGGAGTGGAACTAGTATTGCCTAGAAAAGAATTTGAGTTATTGTTTTTGTTAGCTTCAAAACCAGGAAAGGTTTTTACTCGAGATGAGATTTTAAATACTGTTTGGGGAAATGATGTTGTGGTAGGAGGAAGAACAATTGATGTGCATATTAGAAAACTGAGAGAGAAAATTGGTGACGAGTCTTTTAAAACAGTAAAAGGAGTAGGGTATAAATTTGTGGTTAACTAATAATGAAAATCAAAAAAACATACAAATTTGCCTTGTATTCATCGTTAATGATAACGATGATGTTAAGCGTTTTGTTGGTTGCTTTTTTTTATAAGGAATTAACAATTATAAATACGGTAGGTTTTATTATTGTTTGCTTTGTAGTGTGTTTGCTTGTAATTCAATACCGATCAGAAAAATTTATTTACAGTTTAATTAAGAAAACTTACGAAGAGGTGTCTTTGTTGGATGAAACTAACTTCCATCAGGAGGCTGTTACTACAGATGTTAAAACACTTACTAGTGATGTGAGAAAATTTGCTCGTGAAAACAAATTAAAAATTGAAACACTTCAGATTAGAGATGAGTATCGTAGAGAATTCATGGGTAATATAGCCCATGAGTTAAAGACACCTTTGTTTACAATTCAAAGTTATATTCTCACTTTGTTAGATGGGGCTGCTGCCGATGAAAATGTAAGAGAAAAATATTTAAATAGAGCAAGTAAAGGGGTTGATAGACTTATTTATATTGTTGACGATTTAGATTTGATAACCAAAATTGAAGTAGGAAACTTAAGTTTGAAAATATCAGAATTCGATATTATAGAATTGATAAAAGAAATATTCGAGTTATTTGAAATTAAAGCACAATCAAACGGAGTAGGGTTGATTTTTGATAAATTGTATTCAAAACCAGTTTTTGTAAAAGGAGATAAAGAAAAAATACGACAAGTGGCCACTAATTTAATTATAAATTCTATTAAATACGGGCAGAATAATGGAACAACTGAGGTTAGTATTGAGCAATTAAATGAAGATAAAATAGTTGTTCGAATAACCGATAATGGAATAGGAATAGAACCGATTCATTTACCGAGACTTTTTGAGCGTTTTTATAGAGTTGATAATACTGGTTCTAGAGACAAAGGAGGTTCGGGGTTAGGTTTGTCAATTGTGAAGCATATTATTGAAGCACACAATCAAAAAATATATATCGAAAGTGAATATGGAGTCGGTTCAGAATTTTCATTTACTTTGGAAGCAGTTAAATAATTCAGTAAAATTTAGTGTTTCCTTATTTGTTACTGAAAGCCCATTATAAGTGTCAACTTTTTTTAATTCACCAAGAGTAAAATCATCTTGCTTGCAATATGGAACATATCCGTGTTTTTGAAGTCTTTCAGCTAAATATAATTGTTCAGATTGCCCAGGAGTAGGAATAAAAAAAGCCTTCTTGTTCATTTTAGCCAAATCCATAATGGTAGTGTAACCTGATCTTGCGATAATGATATTACTCTCGTTAATTGCTCGTTCCAGTTCAGCGCTAGTCATGTAATTATAACAAGTAATGTTGTCTGTTATAGTTGTTTTTTGCACAGATTCAATAATACCTTTAATAAATAGGATTTTTTTGGGATAATTTTTTAGCACAGATAATAGTTTGTCTTCTAAGAGAGTACGCTGTGGTTCTGGTCCGGATAAAATCACTAAATAATTATATTTAATGGGAGTATTCTTTCTTTTAAATCGACTTAAAACCCCAATATATTTTAAATTATAATCAGAGTTATTTAGTTGACTTAATTTGCCGCTAAAATTAGTAGTACTCTTAAAATCCGGTATCCAACATTCGTCAAATTTTTTAATAATGCGTTGGTGAATTTTGCTACTTAATTTGGTGGTAATTCCACTTAAAACATTCAGTTGATGTGTAATATATACTGAGGGAATGCTGTTGTGGTAAACGCCAAATCTATTATCTGAAATTATTCCAGTAATCTCTTCTTCGGCAACTAGTTTATTAACTAGCTTTTTTTCTTGTTGAACTGCAATGATTAACTTAGGAAGATTTAATGCCAATTTTAACTTAAAGAAAACCCCTTTTTTAGCATATTTTATATGGTAAGATGGGAGTGTGAAATGTTTCAAGTTTGGAAACTCTTTTTTTAATAATTCCAGAGCCTTTCCATCAGAAGCTAGTATTGGTGTGAAACCATTTTTTTGTAGTTCATTAATTATCGGAATACACCTTGTGGCATGA
Source organism: Flavobacteriaceae bacterium (assembly GCA_013214625.1). GTDB lineage: Bacteria > Bacteroidota > Bacteroidia > Flavobacteriales > Flavobacteriaceae. The sequence continues at coordinate 75,910 of JABSPO010000007.1, read as the reverse complement.
CCTAAGCCCCAATTTAACGGAGCAACAAGTATGTTTTTTGGTTTTGTCATGAATATTAAGGCAAGTTACATTATTTTTGTCAAAAATATAACGCATAGTGGGAAGTAAGAATAAATTAAAGAGATTCAATGAGAATGCAACTTTTTCAAATGTGTTTCAGCCATTAAGAGCCGAAATAACTGATGAAACCTTTAAGTTAAAAGGGAAATGGAATACTGATTTCTTTAAAAACGACAACCCAATTGTGTTGGAGTTAGGTTGTGGTAAAGGTGAATATTCTGTAAGTTTAGGAGAACGTTTTCCTGAGAAAAACTTTATCGGAATAGATATTAAAGGAGCGCGTTTTTGGAGAGGAGCAAAAACTGCTTTAGAAAACGACATGAACAATGTTGCGTTTATACGAACTCAAATAGAGTTAATCGACTTGCTTTTTGAAGAAAATGAGGTAAGTGAAATTTGGATTACTTTTCCAGATCCTCAAATAAAATACAAACGAACTAAGCACCGTTTAACAAACGAAGTGTTTTTAGCGAAATATAAAAAAGTATTAAAGGAAGGCGGAGTGGTGCATTTAAAGACTGATAGTGAGTTTATGCATGGGTATACTTTAGGGTTATTGCATGGTGCTGGACATGAAGTATTGTATGCAAATCATAATGTATATCATAATGAAGGTGCTCCGGTTGAAGTAACCGCTATTCAAACGTTTTACGAAAATCAATATTTAGAAGTTGATAAAGCAATTACGTATATTCGATTTAAAATAAAATAATCATGCATTTGTCAATCTTATTTGTGTATTGTTTTTTGTGGTCATTCTTCGGAGTGCTACCGCCAGGGATACTGAATATTAATGCCGCAAAAATAAGTGTTGAGCAAGGTAGGCGAGCAGCTTTAATATTTACTTTAGCGGCGTGTTTAGTGATTGCGGCTCAGGCAGGAATTGCCGTGATAATTGCGGAGTTTTTAAACTTGTCAGCCGATGAATTGTCGATAATTCAAAAAGTTGGAATTGCTATTTTCTTTTGTTTGTCAATTTATTTCTTCATTTCAGCAAAAGTAAACTCCGAACCCAAAAAAGTCGAACTAAAAAAGAAGAGAAACCTGTTTTTAAAAGGGATCATTTTTTCGGTATTAAATGTTTTTCCTATTCCGTTTTACAGTTTTGTGTGTACTACCTTAACTACTTCAGGAAACTTTAGTTTTTCTACTTCGGATGTAATTATTTTCATATTAGCGATAGTTGTAGGAAGTTTTATGGCAATTAGTACTTATATCGTATTATTTAAAAAGTCTAACAGAAGTGAGACTTTTGGTAGAAATACCAATTATGTATTAAGCTTTTTAGCGCTTGCTTTAGCAATTTTTTCAGTTATAAAATTGAATTTTTAAATGACTAAAGATTCCGATAATTTTTTTGAAAGAGTTTATCAAGTCGCTAAATTAATTCCTGAAGGGAAAGTAACTTCTTATGGTGCAATTGCGAATTATTTAGGAATGTCAAGTGGCGCTAGAATGGTAGGCTGGGCAATGAATGGATCACACGCAAAAGACGTTCCGGCTCATAGAGTGGTAAATAAAAAAGGGTTGCTGACTGGAAAACATCATTTTGAAGGAACAAACTTAATGCAACAATTATTAGAGAATGAAGGGATAGTGATTATTGACAATCAAATTCAAAATTTAGAAACCTACTTTTGGGATCCAATGAAAGAACTAAATCCCTCACTGAGGGTATAATTGTTTTTTGTCACTAATGGCATTGTGCGAAAGTTTTATCTAGCGGAGATGATAATGTCGTCACTTTGAGTGAAATTATTTGGAATGCAATGGAAAATATTTTAGTATCGAGAAGTGTTAGTTCTCGATACGCTTTTCATGCCATCGTATTGTATGAAAGTCATTAGAATTGACGATAGAGTGAAAGTTCGTTAATGGTAGTGCATTAAAGCATAAAAAATAAGAATACGATAGAAAATAATTTTTAGGCAATACTAACCTCGAAATGGTTAGTAAGTTACTATTACAACGTCTGAGCTATTAGTTCAGTACTAATTAATTATGTTAAATGGCACAGCGTGTGTATATTTGCCAAATATATATCGAATACAATCATAGATGAAAATTGATAGAAAAGACGTTCTAAAAGCATTAGAGCAAATAACTGTTCCTGGAGAAGGAGCTAATATGGTAGAAAGCGGAGCAGTACAAAATGTATTGACTTTCGGAAATGAGGTTGTCGTTGAAGTTTCAATTACTAGTCCAGCAATGCAGGCTAGAAAAAAAGTGGAAACGGAAATAGCAAATTGCATTAAGCAAACTATTTCTGTGGATGCTAAAGTAAAAGTAAACGTAAAAGTTATTGCTGCTGAAAATCCGGAAATAAAAGGAAAACAATTACCAGGGATTAAAAATATAATTGCTATTTCGTCTGGTAAAGGTGGAGTAGGGAAGTCTACTGTAACGGCAAATGTTGCGGTGAGTTTGGCTAAAATGGGTTTCAAAGTAGGAGTGTTAGATGCTGATGTGTATGGGCCGTCTATTCCTATGATGTTTGATGTTCAGGATGAAAAACCTTTGGCAGAGAATATAGATGGGAAATCAAAAATGAAGCCTGTAGAAAACTATGGAGTAAAGATTTTGTCTATCGGGTTTTTCACTAAGCCAGATCAAGCTGTTATTTGGAGAGGACCAATGGCATCCAAAGCATTGAATCAATTAATTTTTGATGCAGCTTGGGGGGAGTTAGATTTCTTATTGCTTGACTTGCCTCCCGGTACTGGAGATATTCATTTATCTATCATGCAGTCACTACCAATTACTGGGGCAGTTGTGGTAAGTACACCTCAAAATGTTGCTTTAGCAGATGCTAGAAAAGGGGTTGCGATGTTTAAGCAAGAAAGTATAAATGTTCCTGTTTTAGGAATAGTTGAAAATATGGCGTATTTTACGCCTGCTGAATTACCTGATAATAAATATTATATTTTCGGAGAAGGTGGTGCGAGAAATTTAGCAGCGGATTTAGATGTTCCGTTTTTAGTTTAATTGCCAATCGTGCAAAGTATTCGTGAAGCAGGTGATATTGGTCACCCAGCAGCACTGCAAGAAGGAACTTTGGTTGAAGGAATTATAACAGATATTACAAGGAATATTGTAACTCAAGTAATAAAAAGGAATGATAATTTGCCAGCTACTGAAGCAATAAAAATAACAACAATGGCAGGTTGTTCATCGGTTAAAAAATAAGAATATGACGTCAGAAGAATTACAATTGAATGTGGAAAATGCATTAGAAGAAATTAGACCTTTTTTACAGTCTGATGGAGGCGATGTAACACTAATGTCGATAGAGGATGGGAAGAAGGTAAGTATTCGTTTTGAAGGAGCGTGTAATTCATGTACTGTAAATCAAATGACATTAAAGTCAGGAGTTGAAATGACAATTAAAAAACATGCGCCTCAAATTGAAGAGGTGGTAAGTATTAATTAAGATCGTAATTATCTTATTCAAAAAAGCTTCGAATACTATTCGAAGCTTTTTTTTGATACGATTATTTTGTCGTGATACCTTTTTTAGTGTCATTCTGTACTTGTTTCAGAATCTCATTAAGAAGAAATTAAGTTTTTTGGAGTAAGTATTGAAACGAGTTTAGGTTGGTGAGCTTATTTATTGCTAATTATAAGTTATTTTAAAAACAACAGTTTTGTGTTGTAATCAATCACCGCCTTACCTTTTTTCAGTATATCTGCGCCGATAATACCATGTACAGGTTTTGCACCATGATTTGTGAGGGCTTCATTTACATGAGATAAATCAAATATAACCAAGCTGTTTTTTTTCGATTTCCATTTGCCTATTTTAATAGTATTCTTTTTTGAAACTTGAGTAACCATGTCAGTCGCGCCTGCGCCAGCTGCTTTAGTATCGCTTTCTTCAGAAATTAAATTAAAATACTCAATTAAATTAATGTCAATACAGGTGTTAGAGGCGCCAGTATCAACAATAAAGCTTCCTTTTATGCCGTTTATTTTGGCTGAAGTTTTAAAATGACTTGTTTTAGTGAGCGTAAGTTTCTTTTTTTGATAACCTTTTTTTAAAAGATAGCTTGGTAATGACATAATTAAAATATTTTTGTAAAAGTAACGAAATAATATCCCTATTCATGATTTTAACTGATACACATACGCATTTATATAGTGAGGCTTTTGATGAAGATAGAGCTGAGATGATGCAACGCGCTTTTGATAATAATGTGCAACGCATGTTTGTTCCTGCAATAGACTCTACCTATACTGAGGCTATGTTAGACTTAGAAAAGGCCTACCCGAATCAGGTTTTTTTAATGACAGGTGTACATCCTACACATGTAAAAGAAAATTATTTAGATGAGTTAGCACATGTAAAAGAATTGTTAGCGCAACGTAGTTTTGTGGCTATTGGTGAAATAGGAATTGATTTGTACTGGGATAAAACATTGCTTACTCAGCAGCAAGATGCATTCAGGATCCAAATACAATTAGCAAAACAATATGAATTGCCAATTGTAATTCATTGTAGAGATGCTTTTGATGAGGTTTTTGAAATTTTAGAAGCGGAAAAAAGTAAAGGTTTATTTGGAATATTCCATTGTTTTACAGGGACATTAGAGCAAGCTAAAAAAGCGATATCCTATAATATGAAATTAGGTATAGGAGGAGTGGTTACTTTTAAAAATGGAAAGATAGATCAGTTTTTAAATGAAATAGAATTAAAGCACATTGTATTGGAAACTGATGCTCCATATTTGTCGCCAACACCTTACAGAGGTAAAAGAAACGAGACTTCATATATCGTAAATGTAGTTGCTAAGTTGGCAGAGGTGTATCAAGTTTCTGAAAATGAAATTGCAGAAATTACTACGGAAAATTCTAAAGAGGTTTTTGGAGTTTAGTGTAGCGAGGTGTTGCTAAGTGGGGTTTGAAAGAAATCACTGCCTCAGTTGTAGAGGGGGAGAAGTGAATTGATTTTTTCTATTTGAGTAATAGCTATAGGTTATAAAACCTATCTGTGGGATTAATCTCGATTATTTTTCGTTTTTTTGTACTCTAAAACATATTAAGTTTTGTCAAAATACGATCACATAAGACCTTACCATGATGAAGAAGTAAATCATGCACTTAAAGCAATTAGTGGGCATCCAATGGTGAAGTCCATGATGAAGTTTATATACCCTCAAGCAAGTGAGGAGTATATTCAAGAGCAATTGTCAAATTGCAATTCTATCCGTGATTTTCAAACTACTGTCATAACACAAGGGATTCAAAATGTACTATCAAGATCGTCTCATGGTTTAACAACTACAGGATTTGATAAGTTAGAAAAAGATACTGCATACTTCTATATTTCAAATCATAGGGATATATTATTAGATACTTGTTTGATAAATATGTCATTATACAAGCATGATTTAATCATGACTGCTTCAGCTATTGGGGATAATTTGGTAAAGAAATCTTTTTTGATGGAATTGGCTAGGTTAAATAGGAATTTTTTGGTACAAAGAGGATTGAGTCCGCGTGAAATGCTAAAATCCTCTAAGTTAATGTCGGAATATATGGCAGAAAAAATATTAGCCGATAATCGTTCTGTTTGGATAGCTCATAGAGAAGGAAGGACTAAGGATGGGAATGATGTTACTCAGCAAGGAGTATTGAAAATGATAGGTTTAGGGAAAGGAGATGCTGCTGTTTTTGAGCATTTCAAGAAAATTAAAATTGTACCTGTTTCAATTTCTTATGAGTTTGATCCTACTGATATGTATAAAATGCCAGAATTGATGGCAAAGCATTACGAGGAGGAGTATATAAAGTCATCAAATGAAGATTTTAATTCCATACTAAAAGGTTTAACAGGACAGAAGAAAAGAATTCACATCAGTGCTGGTAAAGTATTGGATATTGAATTAGATGAAATTGCAAACTCTGGAGAGTCAGCAAATAAACAGTTTCAGCAGTTAGCTGGAGTTATTGATGATAATATTTATCAAAATTATAAACTTTGGCCTACAAATTATGTAGCTTATGATATGTTACATAAAACTGAAAAATATAGGGAAGAATATACAGATAAAGAAAAAAGACAATTCGAACGTAGGGTTGAGCGAAGAATTGATACTTCCAATGCAGTTGCGTGTCAAAATTTCTTAGCGATGTATGTTAATCCGGTACTTAATAAAGAGCAGTTAGATGGCAAAGCCTAATATATTATTAATTTATACCGGTGGTACTATTGGTATGGTTAAAGATTTTGAAACCAATACACTTAAGGCGTTTAATTTTGATAATCTGCTAGTAAGGATTCCGGAGATTAAACAATTGGACTGCAATATATCGACACATTCTTTTGAGGAGCCTATTGATTCGTCTAATATGAATCCGAAATATTGGCTTCAGATAGCTGAGGTTATAGAGGGAAATTACGCAACAGTTGATGGTTTTGTGGTGTTGCATGGTTCTGATACCATGTCGTACACAGCATCAGCATTAAGTTTTATGTTAGAAAACCTTTCTAAGCCAGTAATTTTTACAGGATCACAATTGCCAATTGGTGATTTGCGAACTGATGCTAAAGAGAATTTAATTACAGCTATTCAAATTGCTTCGTTACAGGAAAGTGGTGCGCCTCAAATTAAAGAGGTTTGCTTGTATTTTGAATATAAACTATACAGAGCTAATAGAACTACAAAAATTAATGCAGAACATTTTGAGGCATTTGCATCATTGAATTACCCGGAATTAGCGGTTTCAGGTGTTCATTTAAAAGTTTTTTCTGTAAATTTATTAGAAAACAATGAGTCTGGAACGTTTTTTGTTCACAAGAATATGTGTCCGGAAATAGCGGTTTTAAAATTATATCCTGGAATTACTGAAGCGGTAGTAAAAGCTGTTTTGAATGCGCCAAATATTAAAGGAGTAGTTTTAGAAACCTACGGGGCTGGTAACGCGCCAACCTTAAAGTGGTTTGTGGATTTATTAGAGACTGCGCTTATTAAAGGAATACGTGTTGTTAATGTAACCCAATGTAGCGGCGGAAGTGTTATCATGGGGCATTACGAAACAAGCATGCATTTGCAAAAAATAGGTTTGATTTCAGGTGGAGATATTACTTTTGAAGCAGCAATTACAAAAATGATGTACTTGTTGTCCAAAAAGTTATCAAAAGAAGATTTTAAAACTCAGTTTGAAAAGTCAATAAAAGGAGAGCTGACTGCTAGTTTTTTGTAAAAGTCTTTCAAAAAATAACACTTAAAATTTCATCACATCACATTTTTTTTGTTATTTGGCAGTCGTTAATTAGTTAAGACCTATAAAATGAGGTGAATATCAAATTCGCCACATTTATTTAACTGAAAGACAAGAATATTTAAAATTATATCGTTTAAAACAAATAGTACTAATTTAATTAAGATTAAAAAAATGAAAAAGGTATTTTCAATTTTACCAGTAGTAGTAATGATGTTAGCTTCAGCTAATGCTAAAGCCGTAACAATTATTCAAGATGCTCCAGCAGAAGGATTCGGACATGAAGTATTAAAGACTAGATTCATCGAAGGTGGAGCTGGTTTCATGGGAATTGTATTATTATGTTTAATATTAGGTTTAGCTTTCGTAATTGAAAGAATTATCTATTTAAATTTAGCGACTACAAATACTAAAAAATTAACACAAAACGTTGAGGATGCATTAGCGTCAGGTGGTGTTGAAGCTGCAAAAGAAGTTTGTAGAAATACAAAAGGACCAGTTGCTTCTATATTCTACCAAGGATTAGAAAGATCTAATGAAGGAATTGATTCAGTTGAAAAATCAATCGTAGCTTACGGTGGAGTTCAAATGGGACAATTAGAGAAAAACGTTTCTTGGATTTCTTTATTTATTGCAATTGCACCAATGTTAGGGTTCATGGGAACTGTAATCGGGATGATTCAAGCCTTTGATAAAATTTCTGCAGCAGGTGGATTAGATGCATCATTAATTGCAGGTGATATTAAAGTTGCCTTATTAACAACAGTATTTGGTCTTGTAGCAGCAATTATTTTACAGATTTTTTACAATTATATTATCGCTAAAATCGATTCTATCGTTAACGATATGGAAGATGCTTCAATCTCATTGATTGATTTATTAGTTGCAAACAAAAAATAATAACTCTTGACATTTTACAAACTGTAAGAGGTATGTAAATAATCAAGGTAAAAACATATATAATTATGAATTTACAAAAAATGTTAACGGTAGCTATAGCTATCATTAGTGTTATAGCTTTTGCATTTTGGATTATGATCATGAAAGGTGATGATAGCAGTTCGGCAATTGATATGATGTTATGGTTTGGGAAAATATTAGTGTTTGGTGCAGGTGCGGTTGCAGTTGTGTTTTCATTAAAAAACATTGCCTCAAACCCAGAGAAAATTAAGATAGCAGGTATTGCTATTGTAGGTTTATTGGCGATAGTAGGGATTAGCTATGGTTTGTCAAGTGGGCAAGAAATATTAAGAGATACAGGTGAACAAATGGTTTCAGAATCAGCATCTAAATTAGTAGGAACTGGTTTAAGAGTGTTTTACATTTTAATTATTGTAGCATTAGGTGCTATAGTAGCATCTGGAGTTAAGAAAGCTTTAAATAAATAAATTATGGGAAAAAGATCAACACCTGAAGTTGACTCAGGATCCATGGCAGATATTGCTTTCTTGCTATTAATATTTTTCCTTGTTACTACAACAATGGAGCAAGATAATGGTATTATGCGTAAGCTTCCGGCTTGGGAAGAAATTCCCGATACAGAACGTGTCGTTATTAGGCAAAAAAACATTTTTACGGTTGTGGTGAATAAAAATGACCAGATGTTAGTTGAAGACGAACTGATGGAGCTTAAGGATTTGAGAAAAGCAGCAATGAATTTCATCGACAATGGTGGAGGAGTAAATGCTGAGGGTAAAAAATGTGATTACTGTAATGGGTCTAAGGATCCAGCATCATCTGATCACCCTTCTAAAGCAATTATATCGCTTAAAAACGAACGTGAAACATCGTATAGTGCCTATGTTGCTATTCAGAATGAATTAGGAGCAGCCTATACTGAATTGCGTAATAGGGAAGCGGTGCGTTTGTATGGGGCAGGAAACACCTATACTGTGATGAATACTATTTTTAAGGATCCTAAAGTAAAAGACATTTCTTTAAAAGTAAAGTTAGAGCAACGTTTGAATAAATTAAAGAAGATGTATCCTCAGATTATCTCTGAAGCAGAATCTAAATCTAATTAATTATGGGAAAGTTTAAAAAGAAAAAAGACGGTGAATTGCCTCAGGCTTCTACAGCAGCTTTGCCAGATATTGTATTCATGTTATTGTTCTTTTTTATGACGGTAACAGTAATGAAAGACAAATCATTATTGGTAGAAAATAAGTTGCCAGCAGCGGATGATATCGAAAAGCTTAATCGTAAAAACGATAGAGTAATGTACATCTATGCGGGTAAACCTGTAAAAGGGTATGAGAAATATGGTACTGAAGCAGTTTTGCAATTGAATGATAAAATTGCTCACCCTTCAGATTTAAAGCAGTTTATTCATTCTGAAATAGCATTAAGGGATCAAGAGATTATACCGTTTATGGTTACAGCTTTAAAAGTAGATAGAGATGCCAATATGGGACTTGTGTCTGATATTAAATTAGCACTTCGTAAAGAGAACATGTTAAAAATTAATTATTTGTCGGTTAAGCCTTCAAAAAGATAATTATTGTTTTCAAATAAGTATAAAAAAAACCTGCATTGGCAGGTTTTTTTTATGTTTTAAAGTGAGCACAAGTAGCATTATTGTATGTGTTTTAAAAAGTTATCTCGTGAAATTTCTCTTGCTCCTAAGCTTTCCAAGTGATTAGTGTGCATCTGGCAATCGATTAGTTTGTACTCTTTCTTTTTTAATTCTTGTACTAAAGTGATAAATGCTGCTTTTGAAGCGTTGCTAACTTTTGAAAACATGCTTTCCCCACAAAATACTTTTTTATCTTTTAAATCAATACCATATAGCCCGCCAACTAGCTTGTTATCTTGCCAAACCTCTACAGAAGTTGCAAGGCCTTGTTTGTGTAATTTAATATAAGCTCTGGTCATGTCATTGGTAATCCAAGTATCGTCTTGATCGTCCCTTTTTATTTGTGCACATTGTTGAATAACAGTCTCAAACGCTTCGTTAAATGTAATATGAAAGAGTTGTTTTCGGAGTATAACTCTCATGCTTTTAGATACACGTAGCTCTTTTGGAAACAATACCATTCTCGGATTTGGAGACCACCATAATAAAGGTTCATCTTCATTATACCAAGGGAATATTCCGTTACTGTAAGCATGTATAAGGCGTTTGGGGGATAAATCACCACCAATAGCTACTAATCCATTTGCATCTGCTTCAGATGGATGCGGAAAGATTATTTTGTCAGATAGTAAATACATTTGTTTAAGTTTAAAATATCAGTAATCCAAGTATGTAAATAACCGATACTATACCCGTTAATAATAAGGTATGGAGTAATATAATTTATCTTGCCCTTAATTAGCTTTTATGAGCTAAGTTCCCCCGTCTAAAATAACGAATTATTTTAAGGCCTACCAATAAAGATATTCGTAAGAATAGTAAAAGCCATTTCGATAAATTTCGAAATGGCTTTTAACTAAATAGTATATAGACCTTTTGTAGTTGATATGATTAAAATATCATAAAACACTAAAACTCACTAATGAGTTAGAAAGGTAAATCGTCGTGGTCTTGTTCTTTTAAATCAGTTGTAGGTTCAAAAGCATCTACTGGTGCAACTGGAGGCATTCCAGGAGCTCCGCCTTGAGCTGCCATTAAGTTTTCAATTCTCCATCCTTGAATAGAGTTGAAATATTTAGTTTCTCCTTGTGGGTTAACCCATTCTCTACCTCTTAAGTTGATAGAAACTTTGACATCTTGTCCAACTTGGTATGAGTTTAATAAATCACATTTATCTTGAACAAATTCAATCATAATAGATTGTGGGTATTGTTCCTCAGTAGTTAATACTACTTCTCTCTTTCTAAACCCATTACTTCCAAAAGTTTGAGTTTCTCCTACCATTTTAATTTTCCCTTGTACTTCCATTATTCGTGTATTAGTATGTAATATTTTACAATGTCAAAAATAGTTAAAATTGAACAGTTTAACCTCTTTTGATTGTTGAAAAAGTTACTATTTGTAATTATTTTATCAACAATATTTTCCATGCGGTTGCAACATCTCCTTTTTCAAGATAGTCATGTGCTTTTTTATGCATGTCTTCTTGGCTTGCATCTAAAATATGAGCACAACGCTCCATAGTTTGTTTTTTAAATGCTAATACATCTTTGTCAGAAGGAATTTCTTCGATATTGCCTAACATTCCTAAATCATTACCAGTCAGTATTTTGCTATTTTTAATGTGTTTAGGTATGGCATCTATACCAATACCTAGAGTAGCAATTGGCTTAGGGATTTCAAAGAAACCTTCTTTAGCCCTACTGTAAAAACTACCTCCAGCTCTTGCTACTAAGTCAATTTTATGTTGATCAATTCTTCCGTCATCATCTAAAATTTCTTCTTGAATATGAACTTTAACCACTTCACAGATAATCATATTTCCAGCACCTCCTTCATCACCTAAAGCAACAACTTCTTTTACTATACATTCAAATTGTACGGGACTTTCTGCTACACGAAAAGGAGCTATTTTTTCTGATTTCAACATGGTAAAACCAGCTTTATCAAATTCATTTACACCTTGCGCATATGCAGTACTTGCTAATGACATTTGGTGAACCATATCATAATTAACTACGTTTATAACAACTTCTTTGGTAGCAATGCAATTATCCAGTGTGTGTTTAGTAGTGTTGTCCTTAACACTTCTTGCTGGAGAGAAAACCATAATTGGGGGGTTTGCACTAAATACATTGAAAAAACTAAATGGCGCTAAATTTGGATTTCCGTCCTTATCTACAGTACTTGCAAAAGCAATAGGTCTTGGGGCTATACTCCCTAATAAATATCCATGCAATTTTGCTACAGAAATTTCGTTTGGATTTATTGATAACATAGTTCTAATTTTGAACCTCAAAAATAACTATAAATGTTTTAATAAAAAACCTTATTTTAGTTACTTAAATTATTTTGTAAATGTTTGAAAATAAAAATTTATTTCGTTGGGTGAGTATTTTGATTTCCTCAATATTGGTATCCTTAATATTATGGAATACCTATACTTTTTTTCAAAATTTTAAAGAAGAAGAGCGTATAAAAATGAATATCTGGGCACATGCTTTTGATGATGTAAATAATAATGATGATTTAAATGCGGTGATAAATGAATTGTCTTTAGAAATTTTACAAAGCAACCATACGACTCCTATGATTATAATGAATAACAAAGGAGAGTATGATATACATAATATTAATAACCTAACGAATCAAGACTCTTTAAAAGTTAAAAAATTAATCAATCGATTTATAGAAGAAAACACTCCTATTGAGGCAAAGTTTAAAGGCAAAGTGTTACAGACTATTTATTATGGAAATTCCTCTTTAATTAATAAACTAAAATACTATCCGTTGGCATTAGTATTGATATTGTTTTTATTTGGAAGTGTTGTATTCTTCTTCTATAAATCAACAAAAAATGCAGAACAAAATAAACTATGGGCAGGTATGGCTAAGGAAACTGCGCATCAAATAGGAACACCACTATCATCTTTAATTGGTTGGATAGAGATTTTAAAAATGGAAAATGTGTCAGAGGATACATTACAAGAGATGACTAAAGATGTTGATCGGTTACAAACGATTACCGAGCGATTTTCTAAAATAGGCTCTACACCAAAATTAGATAGAAAAAACATTGTTACAGAAACAAAACAAACATTTGAGTATTTGCAATTACGCTCGTCAAAACTGGTTCAATTTTCTTTTGAAGCAAAAGAAGAGGACATCTATGTAAATTTAAATTCACAATTATATAGTTGGACTATTGAAAACTTAATAAAGAATGCTATAGATGCAATGAAAGGAAAAGGGGAGTTGTTAGTAAAATTACATCAACTTGAAGATGTAGTATATATTCAAGTTCAGGATACGGGAAAAGGAATTATAAAATCACAATTCCGTAAAATTTTTGAACCTGGTCATACTACAAAAAAACGTGGTTGGGGGTTAGGATTATCGCTTTCTAAACGAATTATTGAAGATTATCATAATGGTAGGATTACCGTACTATCATCCGAAATTGATAATGGAACTGTTATTCAGGTTAGCTTAAAAACGGTAGTCTAATTTTAGATTGCTTCACTAATTTGGGTTGCAATATTTTTAAAATCTTCAGGGGATAGATTTTGTTTGTTGATAAAACGCGCATCTTCCATAGTTGTTAACGGAATTAAATGTACGTGTACATGAGGTACTTCTAAGCCAATTACAGTCATACCAACTCTTTTACAGTCAATTACTTTTTCAATCCCTTTTGCTACTTTGCGCGAGAACTTCATCAATTCAACATATTCATTCTCGTCCAAATCAAAGATTTTATTTTCTTCTTTTTTAGGGATACAAAGAGTGTGCCCTTTCGCATTTGGATTAATATCTAAAAAGGCTAAGAAATCTGTTGTTTCAGCAACTTTGTAACAAGGTATTTCTCCTGAGATTATTTTTGTAAATATTGATGCCATAATTGATGTTTTTGATTAAGATACTATTAAGTAAAAATACTATTTTCGTCAAACTGAACTTGTTTCAGTTTCTCACTTACTAGATAACCATTAAGGGGTCGGTACCTCTAAAAAGCATGTTGTCTTGATGATGATATTCTGAAATAAATTCAGAATGACGTTTTTATATTGTTTTCTGTTAAGCTTAATTTTATTTTAGAATTAATAAGAAACACAATGTGTTTTATATTCTAGAAATTTCTAATATTTCAAACTTCATAACTCCGTTTGGAACTTGAACTTCTGCAATATCTCCAACAGAATTTCCTAATAGCCCTCTTCCGATTGGTGAGGTTACAGAAATTTTACCAGTTTTTAAATCAGCTTCACTTTCTGCAACTAACGAATACACCATTTCCATTCCGTTTAACTGGTTCTTAATTTTTACTTTAGAATGAATTAATACTTTAGAAGTATCTAATTGTGATTCGTCAATAATTCGTGCGCTTGAAACTACAGTCTCTAACTTAGAGATGTGCATTTCTAACATTCCTTGTGCTTCTTTTGCAGCGTCATATTCTGCATTTTCAGATAAATCTCCTTTATCTCTAGCTTCAGCAATTGCTTGAGATGCCTTTGGGCGCTCAATATCTCTTAATTGATTTAATTCATCTCTTAAGTTTTTTAACCCTTCTTCACTATAATAAGATACCTTACTCATAACGTCATTTTTTTCCCCAATTAACTGGGTTTGTCATCTCGATGATTTCATCGATTTGAATAATTATATTGATAATTCTATCTTTTCTGGTGTTGCCAATGATAAAATCTACATTCTTACAGATACTAAAACATAAAAAATCCCGTTAAAAACAGGATTTCCACTAACAAATATAATAAATTTTAGCATTTATTGTAAATTTGAGCTCATTTAATCGCAGGGCGATAGCCAAGGTTTTAATTCCGCCAGTGGGTTTAATACCCCGTCCCGATGACTATTGAGGTGCCTCGTTCGAAAAAATGCAATGTTAATTCATACCTGGTGGGCTTGAAGTGAGGTTGTTGGTTATTATTGTGAGTAAAGATTTGAACTATTAATTATAATAAAAATAACAGATGAAAAAGATTTTATTAGGAATACTTATACTAATACTAGCTGGAAGTTGTAAAAAAGATGATGCTATTCAAGCAGGATGTGTTAGTGTGTTGCTGCCTAATTATAGTTTTGATACAGGTAATGCAATTAACTTAAACTTACCACAGTATAGTGGACTTCAATTTTCCGGTAATTCATTATATGTGAGCGGGTATAGTGTTATGGGGTTTTATTTGTATAACTCAGGAGGTTCGTTTGTGGCTTTTGAAGCTAGTGATCCTGCACATGCTCCAAGTAGTTGTTCTCGAATGACGTTATCAGGGATTGAATTAACTTGCCAGTGTGACGATGGAAATAAGTACGAGTTGTTAACAGGACAACAAACAGCTGGGGCAACAGGTCATTGTTTGAAAGCGTATCGAGTTGAGCAAAACGGGAGTATAATACGAGTTTATAATTAAGAAACACAAGGAGTAATACTTAATCGGCAGAGGGTTTTTGGCGATTATTTTTTTTATCAGCTTGATGTTTTTTATTTTTTAATCGTTTGCGGATAACCCTTTTTGGTGTTTTGGTAGGAATCCTTCTTTTAGGAACAATTAAGCTTTTTTTTAACAGCGATAGAAAGCGTTTTATAACCAAAGCTTTGTTTTTATGTTGACTCCTACTTTCGGAACATTGTAATAATAAACATCCTTCTTTTGATAATTTTAATTTCCGTTGTAGTAATGTCTTTTCATATTCAGAGAACCCTTTTGAGTTCAATAAATCAAAACTTAATTCTATTTTTGACGAGACCTTATTTACATGCTGCCCTCCAGCACCAGAGCTTCTTACAGCTTTGAAAGTGCATTCTTGTATGACAACTATCGAATTCAAACTAGGCTTGATGAGCCGGTTTTAATAAATCATTTACTGTTTTTACGGGATTGAAAGTTTCTAGCGGAACTTCTACGAAAATGGTATTCCAATTTGCCATAGCTCCATTCCATAATCCAGGTAATTCAAGTGCCTTTAGGTTTTTTCCTAATTTTGTTTTGGCAGAAATAAATCCAGTGTTAACATCAATATATTCTATGAGGTTATATTTGTCGCCTTTATAATTTTTAACTCCGCAAACTAAATCTACAGGATTGAAATGAGTAGCATTCTTAATGATTTCTTTTTGTAATTTATCTTTCTTGTTTATTTGAGCGCTTTCAACAATTTGCAACGAAGTAGTCCCATTTTCACTTTTCACCCAAAAAGGGCCTCCACCTGGTTCGCCTTCATTTTTCACCATTCCACAAACTCTAATAGGACGATTTAATTTTTCAACTAAATACTCTATTTGATATTTGTTAGAATATTTTTCAAATTCAAGGTTTACAACAACATTTAATGTGTTTGCAATAAAGTTAGCAATAGTGATAATTTCTTCTTCAGAAATAGAGTGGTTTTCTAGACGTTCTTGATATTCAAATACTTTCCCTTGTGTTTTCAATAAAACACCACCTAACATTTTTTTATATGAAGCTACGGTTTTACTAAGGTTAGCTGCAACTACATTGTCAATATTTTTTATGAAAATAAGATCTTCATTTATATCATTTAAGTTTTCAATTAAGGCGCCATGTCCAGACGGTCGAAATGACAATTTATCGGCATCATCTCTAAAAACTTCATTTTTAAGAGTTACCGCTATTGTATCAGTTTGTTGTTTTTGAAAAGAAAATGAAATATCAAAAGTACAGTTGGTTTTTTTGGATACATGTTCTTGAATTTGATTTAGCTCTTGCTCAAACTTGTTTTTATGATTCTCAGAAATGGTAAAATGCAATCTTGCATTATTGTTTTTTGAAGCATATGATGCAGCTTCAAAAAGATGTTCCTGAAAGGCAGTAGATATTTCGTTTTTATATTGATGAAAAGGAAGTAATCCTTTTGGTTGCTCACCATAATTTAAGTTGTCCTCGTCAAGAATCACTTTAACAAAAGCAATAGCTTTTTCATCATCAGTTAACTGCTCATAATTTAACGGGAGTAATGTTTTGGCTTCTTTATAAAAAGGGAATTTCTCCAACCCGAATAGAAACAAGGTCATCTCTGGAACTTTGTTTTTATTGATATAGGAATTTATAGATTCTTTTTTTGGATTGAATTCTTTTAGAAACTTAAATAAAAACTGAAACATTCTTGAGGCTGCACCAGAAGAAGGAATAAATTTCATGATAGAAACGGATTCTTTTTGTGACTCAAAATAATTTATAAATTCTTTTTTTTCAGAATCATTAAAGTTAAGTATGCCGTTATTTATAGTAGCAGCATCTTTCAAGTTTGTTGGAGTAATCCCGGTTTTGAAAATTTGTATTTGAGAAATTACTTTTTCAACAGTTAATCCATTATCTTCAATTTGAACAATGTCTTCGGGTGTAAAATTCAATGTGGTGTTTTTTTAAATTATATAATTGTGGTAAATATATACTTTATATAGCTTAAGTGTACAACTGTTTTAAAACAGAAAAAAGGTTAGTTTTTTTGGTACACTTTCATTTCCATCCCCATTCCGTAGTTATTTAGTCCTGCAGCTAGTAGTTTGTTATTTGCAATGTTTTTCTTTTCAAAACGAATCCATTTATTGTTGTTTAAAAAGATGCGTTTGATGTAGGTTCTTTTACTGGAGATTTCATTAGTAAACGGTAGTAACGGACGGAAAGTAGTGGATACTTTAACGATTCCTTTACGTGTTTTAACTTCCTGATATTTTTTGTTTGGGAGTAATTTACCAAGTTTATCGGTATACCCTAAAATTTGTATTGCAACAAAGATGCCTTCTTTAGGAATAAAAATATCATTTTTAGTAATATCAAGTTCAAAAACAGATTCACTTTCTTGTGTAACTCTAAAAACTACTTTTTCGTAGCTAAGGATATCTCCAGGGAACCCTTCGTTATTTTCGTAAAAGTTGATTTTAAATAGAGTAGAAAACGAACGTTTTTTTGTGTTTGATCTTTTGCGTTTGCTCCAGTCAGAAGCTTCTGTTTTTATGGGTAAATAAAGTTTCGTTATTTGTTTTGTTTTTTTCTCTTCGTTAGGAAAGAACACTGCTATTTCCGATTCTATTGTAGGTAACCAACATTTGAAGTAGTCTTCATGTAAAGTTGGTTTTACCTTTCTCATTTTGAACTTCCCTTTTGGTTTTACTTGTACAATGATTTCTTGTAATTGATCAGCTAACGGTTCTAGAGTTATTACTGATGGTAAGCTGTCTGTTACCATTTTCAATTCTTTATATCCAATAGAAGTAATGTATAGAGAATCAATATCACGATACAGTTTTTTGGTAAACACAAACTTCCCCTCATCATCAGCAAATAATCCATTTCCGTTACCGAACGAAATAGTAGCAAATGAAACAGGTTCTTTTGTTTCTTTATCCTGTATTGTTATTTGGCCGAAGCAAATTGTACTTAATAGTATACAAAAGGCAAGTAATGTTTTTTGAATCATTTAGATTGTTTTTTATACAACGATGAAAAAGTATCAAATATTATGTCTATTTGAAAGTTTAATCAATATTATTTAAGATCACATTTGTATAGTCGGATTCTATTCCAATATGGTTCAGGCTTGTATTGTTATTTGTATGTCCAGAATAGGCTTTGCTTTTCTTTGATTCTCTTAACGATGATA
Organism: Flavobacteriaceae bacterium; assembly: GCA_013214625.1. Lineage (GTDB taxonomy): Bacteria > Bacteroidota > Bacteroidia > Flavobacteriales > Flavobacteriaceae. The sequence goes on along the minus strand of JABSPO010000007.1, from coordinate 57,408 downwards.
TTATTAAATTGTCATTGTATTTAAAATTACCATAATTGGTTAAAATGTTAAATTTAAAAGATGTGTCTGGATTGTACTTCAAAGCAATAGTTGAATATTGAGAAACAATATTTATTTTTTGAAAGTGTTTTTTGATTTGATTAACATTGATTGTGCTATAGGAAGTATCTATATTCAAGGTATTTAGTAATTCGTTTAATTTAATTTTTAAATAGTTTCCGTCAATTACTAAATTCCTAATTTGATTGATGTTTAAATCACCATGTTTCCCTTCAAACTCAATAATGTCAGCACTTCCGATGTAGGTGTTTGTATAATCAGCATTTATAACCAAGGCATCAGTTTTATCAATAGTAATAGTTGAGTATTTACTACTTATAACTCCATTTTTTATGTATTGAATTGATGAGTTTTCTGAATACTTTAAGTTAATTTCATTGTCTGAATGGTTTAGTTTTCCAATGTCAATTGATCCGTATTTGCAGGATATAGTTGCTTTATTGTTTAGGTGATTTAAATTGATGTTACCGTATTTATTTTCAAGTAACATTTTGTTGCCAACAGGTGCTTTTATAACATAGGTAATGTCAATGGTTAAGTTGTTAGTACTCCAGTTTTTAGTTTCAATTTCTGTAATGGCTTGTACTAATTTTTTTGTATTGGTAAATCGGATAGAAATTTGCTTAATTTTTTCAATCACCTTTTTTTCGTTATTACCACTAACTGAGATGTTTGCAGAAATAACAGTTTTATTTTCATTCCAAGTAGTAATGCTAATGTCACCAAAATGATTGTTAATTTCTAATAAAGCATCAGGGTTTACAGTAAACTCCTGATGATAACTTTTTTCTTTTTGATATTTACCTTTCTTCTTTCCGTTGTTTGAAAAGCATACTGCGGGGATTAGAAGCAGTAATAGTATAGTGTTACAGATGATTTTCATAATGTTCGTTTTTTAATTGATTAATTGATGTTATTTGTTGTGAAACTTGTTCAAGCAATTGAATTCTAATTTTAAAATTCGTCAACAATGCTTTTACAATTCTGTTGTTCTGATTTTCTAATAATTGTTTTAAAAGGTTTTCTTCCTCTAGTTTTAAATTGTTTAATTCGGCTATAGCATCAGAGACCAGTATGTTATTGTCGTCATTTTCAGAGGATTTTATAGCGGCTATTTTATTAGTAATGATGTTTTCATAGTATTGATGTACTTCGGTTATTTCCTGTGAAGGAGAAAAAGATTCTTCAATTAGTTGTTCATTTGGTTTCTTGATAAAAACGACACCTAAGGTTATGATAATTGATGCTGCTGCAGCAATTGATTTAAAAGGAATGAATTTTTTACGTTTTCTATTATTCAATTTTTCCTCAAATCTATATTCATGCGCTAATGGCATTTCAGGGGTATTTAATCCATCAATTTCAGATTGATTAAAATGAGGATTATGTTTAGTTTTATGATGCATAAACGGTTAGTTTTTTTCTTAGACTTTCTTTTGCTCTAGAAATGGTTGTTCTGCAATTGGCATAACTTAACTGAGTAATCTCAGCTATTTCTTCATAGTCAAACCCTTCAATGTAGTACAGGGTTAGTATTAGTCTGTAATTTTCTTTTAAATTAGTTATTGCATTGTATACTTCGTTTAGTTTTAAATCAGTTATTGAAGTATCGTCAATACTATTCTCTTCAGGGATTTTATAGCTTACTTCGTCAAAATTTATGAATGCATGTTTTTTGTTTTTCTTGACTAGGTTAATGCTTTTAAAAATTACGATTCGTTTAAGCCAGCTGCCAAATGAATTACTGTCAGTTAATTTATGTAAATCATCAAAGGCTGTTAAAAAAGCTTCTTGTACAACATCTTCTGCTAATTCGGTGTTTTGTGTAATTCTATAAGCGACACGAAACATTGCTTTGCAATACGCCTTATACAAGTTCATTTGTGCAAGAGTATTGTGCTTTTTACATTGTGCGATTAACAATTCGGTGTTAATTGATGACATTTGTATTAGTTAGTTGTTATTATAGTCAACTGAATATTTAAATTGTTACAGTTTAGTGAAAATAAAACACTAAAAAATCCGCACAATGGCGGATTTTAAGTGTTTTTAAAAAGGAGTTTAATTCCAATTGAATTCTTTTAAGATTTTAAAGTAGAAGTCGAAATCCTCTAATGGGATTTCTTTCAATCCTACAGTCATGTATGTTTCATGGATTTCCTCAATGTTTAATAAACCAAATTTTTGATATCCGTAATGCACATAACTATAACTATCATAGTTTTTAAAATGAATATAAGAGATTTCATTATTTAAATAAGCTTTTTTATAAAAAGGGTAAAATAACAACCAAAAACGTTCAAAATTATCTTTTGCTTTAAGATTATGTCCTTCAGCTATTCCGAAGCCTCTTTGTATTAAAGCAAAGGACTTACCAGAAGGATATTTTTTCCATTTTTGGGTAATCTGATATAAATCAGCAATGTTTTCAAAATCAAATTCAGTTTCTGATTTGTATAATTTTATTTTTTGAATGGAATCTAATGTTATATTATTATTAAGGATGCTTATAAATCGCCTCATTGACTGATCCTTAGCTCCAATTTCATTAAGTTTTTTTAAATCTAGTTGTTTGTCAAAATTGTTTTTCATCCATATAAAATGCTTTTTCAAATACATTTCTTTAAACCAACTGGATAATTCTCCTTCTATTATAGCTGTATAGTATGGTTCTGTTTCTTTCATATAGATAAGCTGAAATCCATATTTTTCTACTAAAATACTTAGTTCTTTTTTGAAAAAATCTAAGTCATTATTCTTAAAACTTTGACTTATTAAACGGTATTTTAATTCAGGTTCATAGCCGTATTTTTCTTCAAGCTTTAAAATTATTTTTTTAGCAAGAGGGTAGTTTGTAAACATAACCATATATGAAAGGGAATCATGAACAATGATGTCTCTTTCGTTTTGAGCAGTAGCTACTGATAAATAAAATAGTATAAATATGAAAGTAAAAAGATGTTTAATCATAAAATATTTATAAAATAATTTAATTTTATAAGTTGTTTGTAAAGCTATTTAATATTCCGTTTAATAACGTTGATCTGTGCTAAAATTGTATAGAAAAACCCGCACAGTGGCGGATTTTTAAAATGACTAATCAATAAATTATGGCGATTATTGATTAGAAATTGTATCATAAGTTTTATCTGTTAAACGCTTGTTCATTTATCCAGTGAAAACCTCTGTTTAATAGTAAATAATCACTTTTTGTTTTTTTACTGAAGTCCCCAGATAGATTACCTGACTTTATGTTGACAATGTTTTTCCTGAGGGTTAAATATTTTAATTTAAGTATATTGGTACTATCCTTATATGATGTTAATGTAATAAGGTTATCACTTTCAACCTTTAGATTAAAGCCTTCTTTTTTTTCGCCAGTTTCAATAGAAGCGTATTCAAATTTTTCGTCAATAATTAATTTATCCCATTTAATTGAGTTTGAAGAAGACTCTGACATATTTGTATATAATCCACTCAAATCACTTTCTTCACCCAAAGGATACATATACGTTTCTATGATATTTGCAATAGGCATAGCTAATATTAAAATTATTTGTAATACTCTGGAAGAAATCTTCATCCATTTTTTAGGTAGGATAATTTCTTTACTTTTTTTAAGTTTTGCAGTAACATCTCCCATTAAAAAACATGCTATAATTTTTATATTTGGATAGGCTATTATAATTGCTATAATTAATAGTAGGGATGAAAATAACTTCACAGGTATATCATAGCAAAAGTTTAATAATACAATATTTAGCATTACAGTAATTGCCATTAAAGCCCCTATTAGCTTTGTTTTTCTGAACAACAATAAAAGCCCAGGTATAATTTCAAAAAAACCTGCAAATATGGTATAAGCTCTTGACGACCCCATAAAAGCCCATACCAATCCCATAGGAGATGATTCTCCATAAGTCTGGTTTAACCTTCCAAATCCCGGTTCTGGAAATTGACCAGATTCTGTCAGTTTCGCAAGCCCGTATGCAATAAGCATTATTCCTAAAAAGTATCGCATGTACACCTCTGTGTATGCGTAAATGTTCTCAGCAATAGATTGCTTTATTTCTAGAAAGTAAGTTGTAATGAAGCTTATTGTGCCGATGATAAAAATCAATAATAAGGCTACATAATCGAAAGTTGTATCGCCACTTCCAGTCATTTTTATTTTTTGAAACCCTTCTATTTGTAATATGTTTTTTCCGAATAAATTTGTCAACCAATCTATAGGGATTAACTGGAATATTAGAAAAATAGCTAAAAATACTACTCCTGCTTTTTTAGTGTTTGACCACCGGTTGGCTGTTGTTGTCATAATGATAAGTTAGTTTTAGTTATTAGTTTAGTTTTACCCCGAATATCAATCCGGTTTCTGAAATTCCGTTATGGAATGATTTTACAAAGTCAACTCTTAAAATTCGTACTTTACCCCAGCCAACATTGCTTAACCCAACAGCATATTCGCTATATGGTTTTGATCCTTCTAAAATTGCGGTATGGCTAGATAGTACTAGGTTGAAATTAAGTTTATTTAATAACGGAATCTTCCCTAAAATGTATCCCTTGAAATTATGTTCAACATGAATTTCCGCATAATTTTTATTCGTGCTTAAAGCGTAGTATGGCAACAGTGTAAACTTTTTTAACGCATCACTTTGAGTGAAATGTGTTTGATTACCATTGAAATGTTTGAAATCGATAAATGAAACGTTTTTAGCATCAGCAAATAGTCCTCCACTTACATTGTATCGGAATTTTCCTTTATTTGACAATGTTATCTTTTGAGCTATTTCTCCAGTAAATAAACTGTATTTGTAATCAGAATTACTGGCTGCTACAGCACTTTCTACACCAAGGCTGAATAAAGGTTTTTCACTAGAATAACTATCATTGTATTTTCCATTAGGGTAAGTACTGTATTCCTGTCCCAGTCTGTATCGTGCGTTTAGTTTTAATTTGCTGATGTTGTTTTTTTTAAAACTAGGAGAGAAGTCAGTTGGTGACAATGGATTATTTGAAGTATAGTTTTTGTTCTCATCATTTAAAATAACATAATCAGTAGTATTGATTACTGGTTTTCTAATTTCATGAGAAGCAGTTAGTGTAGTTCTAAAACCGTTGAATAGTTCTTTTCCAAAAGAAGCTTTACCGAAAGTATTGTCGTAAAACTTTGCATAGTTATGCTCAAAAAACAAGGTGCTTATGGAGTTTTCAATTGGTTTTATTGGTTCCGAACTGTTAAACTGATTCAGTTTTCTTCCCCCAGAAATACTTAATACAGGTCTTGAAAAGTTATTAAACATTTTATAGAAACTACCAGACAATCTAAATTGTTCATCTGATACTCCGTAGTTTATTTTAGTAGACAAACGGGTTCTACTTCCTTTTTCCTCATTCCATTTGTAGTAATATAAATTAACATCACTATTCCAGCCTTGAATTGTATTGTATTGTACGGCAAATAACGGCGAGTCTATACCCCATGACCATTTTTTATAACTGTTCCTATGATTATATCCCATTACCAAATCACCTAGTTTAAATTTATTATTCTTTTTGTCGATAGAATCCAGGTATGCTCTTGATTCGCGAATAACCTGAACACTATCTTTAAACTTATAATCCTTTTTTTCAGCATGAGTCAATTGTATTGGTCTGTTGTATTCCCAATAGGATTCTTCTTTTTCATTAGCTCCCTTTTCAACCAAAAACACTTCTTTGGTAAATGATTTTTTATCGAATTCAGGACTGAAATTATAATTGCTATACATAGCAGTAAAAGTTCCGTCACCTTGTAGCTTTAAAAACTTGAATTTAAGATCCATAGTTTGTGAAATCATGGTCCAGAAATCATTATTGGGGTCGTTTCTGAAGTTTTGCTTGATGACCATTTCTTCAAAAGCAATGCTTTGCAATTGTTTTCCTGTTACTTTCAAGTCAACACCATATAATTCCCATTGTTCATCAACAATATATACATAGCCTTCAAATACTTTGTCCTGTGGTCGTTTTGGGGTGACCTTTATTTTGTTAATAGCAATACCATCTTCATAAAATAAATCTTCCAGGGAATACTTATAATATGACAAGCCAAATTTTGCTAACGGGGAAATCACTTCCGTTTCTTCTAGTTCAATAGTATTGTCATAAAAAGAGAAGTTAAATTCTGAAGCCGAATTAAAACTAAAGCCTTGTTTTTTTCCACTTACTTTAGAAGCTATCATGTGTTCTTTAAAGTTGTTTGGCGCTTTAAATTTCACTTTTGACATGGTTTCAGATAGGTAAACAATTCCATTTCGAGCAGAATCTAAGCCCACAAAAAAGTCGTCCATATCTTGCCCGAACATTTTTTTAGGAGCGTTTTTTATACTGTAAATTCCTTTGGAATAAAAATCACAAGTGTATTCCTTTATACGAGATAGATTTTGTTTTTGTTGGGCAATTGTTTTTTTAATTATCGCTAAAGCAGGATCAGTTTTAGTGCTGATGTTCACCACATCTAAGGACACTTCACTTTCTTCTAAAGTAATATCAAGTGTGTGAGGAAATTTGGTGATTGAAATTTTCTTTTTTACCGTTTTGTATCCTAAGTACTGAAACACAACAGTATAAACACCTGTTTTCGCAAGGCCTAATTCATATGCTCCATTGGTATTTGTTGTTGTTCCTGTATAGGTGTCAGCTAAGTAGATGTTTACGTTGGTTAGTACTTCTTGGTTTAGACCCGTAATTGTCCCTTTAATTTGAGCGGTTATACTGGTTATTGCTCCAAGGAATAATAAGTAAGTAAGAATTGTTTTTTTCATTGAGTTAGTTTTTTGTTTTTGATTAGTTAAAATTAGTTTTATCTGACTGGTTTGCTGCCAATAAAAACTTAAGATTACTGAATGTGTTTATTGTTATTAATTATAAGACGTTGATTTTATATAAATAGTTGCCTGAGTGTTTAATCCCCCGAGGATACCATCAAATTAAAAAATGTGTTTTCAGAAGCATACCTCGCGTCCTTTGGTCAAGGGGGTTGATTTTATTTTGCATAGGATAACCTAATCACTTTATAAAAGTAATAGTAAATAGTATTGATAAAAGATATGTGTTAATTTATGATTGACGCAGATTTTCTGATTCGTAACATTCCATTGGTTATTTTTAACAGCATGTAATTTTCACGTGATTCTTCAATGTAATACCCGCAATATCTTTGGTTCTTTCCTTTGTCATCACAATGACAACCTTTAAGTTCTGGTGGAATTGAATTTATGATGGATTCAGTAGTAGAACCTTTAGTAAGTAAGTTAAAAGCGAAGGGTATTTCAGGATTATATCCTAAAGCTAATTTTGCATTGTCAATGTCAAACACAGCAGACGAATTATTCCAATTTTTGATGTCAACATAGCCGTAATATGCTTCTATTTCTATTTTTTCTGTAGCGAAACAATTTTCAATATTGGTAGTTAGGTATTCTCCCTTACCATCAATAGAAGTATTTACATTTTCAATAATTAATGAGCCGTAATTACATTTGTACTTTAAGTGATCTACATTATTAATCATTCCATTAGAAGAAGTCATTTCAACAATGTCCAATGTTTCAGCATTTTTTATAGTATAGTCACAAAATTGTCCTTTTATAGCTCCGTTTTTAATGTATTCAAACGTATTTCGTTGAGAAAAAGAAGTTTCTATTTTTGAAGTGCCCATTAATCTACCAGCTTTAATATTTCCGTAATAGGTTTTCAAAGAGATGGAAGCTTCTGATTCGTCTATTGAAATATTTCCATAATTATTAGTAATATTTAAATGGCAGCTTTTAGGTACTTTTACTTGGTAATGAACTTCCCTATAATCTTTGTGCTTGTAGGTTTCTTTTTTTGTTAATAGTGTAACAATTCCATCCTTACGATTAACACTATAGCTAACATCAATTTTATTGATCAATTGTTTAGCATCAGCTTCACTTTCACCATTAACTATCACTAAAACATCAATAATTATTTTATTGCCGTCCCAGGCAGTAATGTCAATATTTCCGTATGAATTATGAATATTTAAAAGCATACCTTCAACAAACTTAAATTCTTTATGAATTCTCTTTTCTTCTATGTGCTTTCCTTTTTTTAAACCATTCCCAGAAAAACCCATTATCGGCAAAAGGAATAAAAAACAAAGTAGGTTTATGTTAAATAATTTCATGATGTGTATTTTTATTTGTTTTTACTGGTCACATGTAACCTTTGGTTACTCAAACCCACCAGTGGGCATATTCTTTAAGATTTAACTCTGACGAAAAGTGATTTGATTAATTCAAATATTGTGTTTTATGACAATAATATTGATTTAAATAACGTTGGTTTCATAATTCTCAATTTTAATTTCTTTAGTAATTTCAATTTGTTGCATTACATTTTCTAATAATTGTATGCGGTATTGAAAATTATCAACTAATGCTTTTATGATACGTTTATCATAATTCATTTTTAATTGCCCCTCTAGTTTGTGTTGTTCTTGTTCTAGAAAGTCTAATTGCGACAGTGCTCCATCAATAATATTTTCTGTAGTTGTATTTCTTTCTAGTTCTAGTTTAACAAGTTCACGTTTTACAATTCCTTCTAAATGAAATTGAGCGTTAGAAATATCAATAAACGGATTTTCAACGGTAGTTTTAACTACACTAGTTTCAGTGTTATTCTTTGAGTAGTATATACTGAATGAACCAATACATATGATAAATGCTGCGGCAATATTCAAATACCAATATTTGTTATTATTCAATTTTTTTTCAGGAGTATTTTCTCGGGCTAATTTTTCAATAAACCGAGCTTTATGTCCTGAGTTAGGAACTTCAATATCAAACTTATTTGCTTGATTATTGAGGAGGTGTTTTATATTGCTATTGTCTGACATTTGTCTAATTTTTTTCTCAGACTACTTTTGGCTCTTGATATGAGTGTTCTGCAGTTTGTATGCGTAAATCCTGTAATTTCTACTATTTCTTCATAATCATATCCTTCTATGTAATGTAGTGTGAGTAGTATTCTGTAATTGTCTTTTAAACTGTTTATTGTTTTTATGATTTTTTGAACTCCAATGTTTGTCGAGTCAAACTCATGATCATATTCATCATCGATAGTACTATTTAGTTTTTCAACATCAAGCGGATAAAATCTTTTTTTTTGTTTTAAATGCGTTAAACTTTTATTGACTACAATTTGTTTTAACCATTTTGGAAAAGTGACTTCTTCCTGTAGGCTACTCACTTTAGAAAAAGCTATAATGAAGGAATCCTGAGTAATATCTTCTGCTAAATCTTGTTGTTGTACTATCCTAAATGCAGTATTATACATTGCTTTAAAAAACAAATCATAAATGGCTATTTGTGCTATTTGATTGTGTTTTTTACAATGTTTTACAAGCTGAATTAAATCGCTTTGATGCATTTAGGAGTTAGTTAGTTGTAATAAGGACTATTCGTTTTTTGGTTTGTTGCAGTTTGAAGAAATTATTTTTTAAAAAAATCAGAATCATTTTCAAAAGCAGTTCCAATAACAACTAAATCTGCACCAGCTTGATAAGCGGCTTCAATTTTATTTTTCGAACGAATCCCGCCCCCAACAATTAGTGGTACGTCAATAGCGTTAGCAACCAATGAAATTGTTTTTATTTCGACAGATTCGGTCGCTCCTGATCCAGCTTCAAGGTATATGAGTTGCTTTCCTGTGTACTGTCCAGCTAAAGCTGTGTGAATAATTAAATTGACATCGTTTTTTGGAATAGGTAATGTATTACTTACTTTTTGAACAGCAGTTTCAACTCCTCCTTCAATAAGAATATATCCAGTTGGGATGATTTCTAAATCACTTTTCTGTAGTAATGGTGCTGCTTTTACATGCTGTTCGATTAAATATTCAGGGTTTCTTCCAGAAAGTAAACTTAAAAACAAAATGCCGTCAGCTTTATTGGTGACTTGATTTGTATTGCCAGGGAATAAAATAATGGGTAGAGAAGTATGCTTTTTTAGTTCCAAAACTATTAGTTTGGTTTCTCCATTTGAAACAATACTTCCTCCTACAAAAATATGTGTAGCTGGACTTGAATTTATTTTAGAACTGAGTTGTTCAATATTTTCAATATTAAGTTTATCAGGATCTAGCAGTATCGCTAATAATTTATTATTATTTGCTTTAGCCTGCAATATGTCTTGATATATTTGCTGCATTATGCTTTAATTTCATTGGTTGCATACACGAGTGTATATCCGTGAAAAATATCAAAGTAAATATTGAAACTTTCATTGAAAGGTTCTTTTAAAATATGACCTTTAGTCTGCTTTCGATATAAATTAAATTCATCAATAGGTAAGTGTTCTATAAACAATAGGCCTCCGTCAGGATGAATTTTAAACAAACTTTCTTTAGCTCCCCAAACTACAGTTAACTGCTCAGTAAGGTTTTCTTCTACTAAATAGTCAGCCTCTTTCCCTATAAATTTTGATGCGATACGTTGAATTTTATCTCTATTTTTTTCAATATCAATTCCAATTTCAGTGTCGGAAATGGCAATTACAGAAAACTCAAAAGAATGTGAAATGGTTATCTTCCTGTTATCTTTTAAATGTGGCTTTCCATCTTCAGTATAATACAAATCAAAATCAGATAATCCAGCAACTTCTAATAATTTTCGAACTGCCAAAAAACCTTTTTTATGAGATTCTGAGCGCATTCCATTAGCTCTGTTTTGACTACGTTCATTTAATTGCACGGTCGTTTCTAAATCATGTAATGATTCTTCTATTTTCCAGACAAATACCGTAGTAGTGTCATTATGTATAATGGTCTTGTATAATGGCATAGCATTCAATTACCTCATTGCAATATACGTGGTGGTTCTTAAATGAACATTAAACAGAGGTAAATTTCAATAAAGCAAACCCTTGGTGGGATTAAAAGTTATTGCGTACCTTTGAACACGAAAAAATAACACATTTGTGTTTTTTGTAAAAATACTATTTAATAATTAACCTGCAGTTAGTTGTAGGTGAATAAAAATAAATAAAAACAGCATATTATGAGTACAAAAACAACTGCATATGTTCCGTTTAAAGTTAAAGATATTTCTTTAGCGGATTGGGGTAGAAAAGAAATGGACTTGGCAGAAGCAGAAATGCCTGGGTTAATGAGTTTACGTGAAGAGTATAAAAATGAGCAACCATTAAAAGGAGCTCGTATTGCAGGATGTTTACACATGACTATTCAAACTGCTGTTTTAATTGAAACTTTACAAGCTTTAGGAGCGGAGGTTACTTGGAGTTCTTGTAATATTTTTTCTACACAAGATCAAGCTGCAGCTGCAATTGCTGCTGCAGGAACACCTGTGTATGCATGGAAAGATATGACAGAAGAAGAGTTTGAATGGTGTATTGAACAAACCTTATTCTTTGGAGAAGACAAGAAGCCATTAAACTTAATTTTAGATGATGGTGGAGATTTGACTAACATGGTTTTGGATAGATATCCAGAATTAGCTGCTGGAATTAATGGACTATCTGAAGAAACTACAACAGGTGTTCACCGTTTATATGATAGGGTAAAAGCAGGAACACTACCAATGCCAGCAATCAACGTAAATGATTCTGTTACAAAATCTAAATTTGATAATAAATACGGATGTAAAGAATCTGCAGTTGATGCAATTCGTAGAGCAACTGATATTATGTTAGCAGGTAAACGTGTAACTGTTTGTGGTTATGGTGATGTAGGTAAAGGTACGGCGGCTTCTTTTAAAGGTGCTGGTTCTATCGTTACTGTTACAGAAATTGACCCTATTTGTGCTTTACAAGCTGCAATGGACGGTTTTGAGGTAAAGAAATTAGAAACTGTAGTTGCAAATTCTGATATCATTATTACAACTACTGGGAATAAAGATATTATTCAAGGACGTCATTTTGAAGCAATGAAAGACAAGGTTATTGTTTGTAACATTGGTCACTTTGATAATGAAATTGATATGGCATGGTTAAATAAAAACCACGGACATACAAAAGATACCATTAAACCTCAAGTTGATAAATATAATATTGCTGGAAAAGATATTATCCTTTTAGCTGAAGGACGTTTGGTAAATTTAGGATGTGCAACTGGCCATCCAAGTTTTGTAATGTCTAACTCATTTACAAACCAAACTTTGGCTCAAATAGAATTATGGACAAATATAGAAGCGTATAAAAACGAAGTATACATGTTGCCAAAAGAATTGGATGAGAAAGTAGCGAAATTACACTTAGCAAAAATTGGTGTTGAGTTAACGGAGTTACGTGAAGACCAAGCATCTTATATTGGTGTAACTGTTGCTGGACCATACAAGCCAGAACACTATAGATACTAGAATTTTGAATTTTGAATTTTGAATTTTGAATTTTGAATTTTGAATTACATAAAAAAACCTCGCAAAGCGAGGTTTTTTTATGCTTAGTCATTTCGACGATAGGAGAAATCAAACAAGTGGCTAAAATATATTGTTTTTGGAAATAAGTCATTAATAATTCGATTTGCCACTCTATGGTATTTCGTTTCGAATATGATATATTTATTAAAAACAAAAAATACCTGAAAAATTTATTTTCAGGTATTTAGATATGATTAGAGTGTATGAATATATTACTTATTCACCTCGTTAATGTATTTCTTTAAAGCCATTGTCATTGATGGTGTTTCAGGTGACGGTGCTTTGATGTCAATTCTTAATCCAGCATCATTAGCCGCTTTAATAGTAGTGTTCCCGAAAACAGCAATACGTGTTTCGTCTTGTATAAATTTAGGGAAGTTCTTTAATAAAGAGTCAATCCCAGATGGACTAAAGAAAACTAAAATATCGTAAGAAACATCCGCTAAATCAGATAAGTCACTTACAACAGTTTTATAAAGCGTAGCTTCTTTCCAGGTAACTTTTAATTCGTTTAAAGTAGTTGGAATTAAAGGTTTTAATTTGTCAGAAGAGGGTAATAAGAATTTTTCGTTTTTATATTTTTTGATTAACGGAACTAATTCCGGAAAAGTTCTTTTACCAACATAAATTTTACGTTTTCTGTAAACAACATATTTTTGTAGGTAATACGCTACAGCTTCTGATTGACAAAAATACTTCATGCTATCAGGAACTTTAAAACGCATTTCTTCAGCAACTCTAAAATAATGATCTACAGCATTTCTACTGGTTAAAATTACAGCGGTATATTCAGAAAAATCGATTTTTTGTTTACGAACTTCTTTAGACTCTATACCTTCTACATGAATAAAAGATCTAAAATCAATCTTCACTTTTTGTTTTTCAACCAAATCAAAATAAGGTGAATTTTCAACCTTTGGTTCTGGCTGAGAAACTAAGATAGTTTTCACTTTCATACTCCCAAATTATTTAAAGATTAGTTTGTATTAAAACAGCACCAATTAAAAAGGGCGCGATTTCAAGAGCGCAAAGATACAAAATAAAATAAAACCAATGCTTTAAAAACATTTTTTGATTGTACAGTATTATAATTGTGACACTTATCAAGTACAGGGAAAAGAAAATCCCAATGCTAGTATGTATCCAAATTTCGCTTGGGTTAGGTGATATGTATAAGAAAACTATGTTAGTTAAAAATATAAATAGACTGATAAAATTAATACAGGTTAGCTTCTGGAAATTGTAATTTTCAAAACCTGAATTTAAATCTAAAGCTTCAAAAATGATCTTTTCAATCAAATATTTTGATATAAAATAGCCGTTTATGAAAATAAAAATAATAGCAAAAAGCTCAATGCTGTTTTTGAGATCGAACTTTAAAGACTTTAGTGCTATGTATATGAAAACTGAAATATTTATCGCGAAAAATATGTAAAACAGACTGTTAAATAAATTATTCTTTTTGTCGCCTTTATTGTGTAGAATAAAATATTTACCATTGGTGAGTACGCTTAAAAACTCTTCAAACTGATAGCTATATATCTGTTTCAGACACATAATTACCAGTAAAGAACCTAAAATTAAATAGGTTAGGTGTTCGCTATATTCAATATTTCGTAATAGAAATTCCATTGTTGCAAAACTACTCAATTTAAATGTAGTTACAATTTTAGAAAATATTAATAAAATTAAAAATTTAAAAGATTACTTTTACCCCCATTATGAGAGATACTCTAGTTGTTATACCTACATATAATGAAATTGAAAATATAGAAGCAATTATCAGGGCTACTTTTAAAGTGTCGTCTGAAGTCGCTATCCTTATAGTAGATGATAATTCTCCCGATAAAACTGCTCATAAAGTAAAAGAGTTACAAAAGGATTTTCCAGAAAGATTATTTCTTGAAAATAGAAAAGGGAAGGAAGGCTTAGGTACAGCATATATTCATGGTTTTAAATGGGCGCTTGAACGCCAATATGAATATATTTGTGAGATGGATGCGGATTTTTCTCATAATCCAAATGATTTATTCAGGTTGTATCAAATGTGCCATGAAAACGGAGCAGATTTAGCAATAGGGTCAAGGTATAAATCAGGAGTTAATGTGGTTAACTGGCCAATGAATAGAGTGTTGTTGTCCTATTTCGCATCAAAATATGTTCAGGTAATCACTCGGATGGATATTAATGATGCCACCGCGGGATTTATATGTTATAGGCGTAGTGTTTTAGAAGCAATAAATTTTGATAAAATTCAATTTGTAGGCTATGCTTTTCAAATTGAAATGAAATTTAAGGCCTATATAAAAGGCTTTAAGGTTGAGGAGGTATCAGTAATTTTTACTGATAGGACAAAAGGAACTTCAAAAATGGATGGATCAATAATTTCCGAAGCTGTGTTTGGAGTAATTTTAATGAAAATAAAAAGTTTGTTTAGCAAATAAAATAAGTCTGAAAAGGAACGAAAGATATTATGAATAAAGTACTTATAAAAAACGCAAATATCGTTAATGAAAATGAAATTTTTCATGGTGATGTATATATAGAAGGAAAGTATATTGTTGAGGTAGCTTCGAACATTAGCGCAAAATCACCCGATGTAAATGTATATGATGCGGAAGGAAAATACTTACTACCAGGAGTTATTGATGATCAAGTACATTTTAGAGAGCCGGGATTAACTCATAAAGCTACTATTGAAACAGAGTCTAGGGCAGCAGTTGCCGGAGGGATAACTTCGTTTATTGAAATGCCAAATACAAACCCTCAAACAACAACAATTGAGGAATTAAATAAGAAGTTTAAAATAGCAAGAGCATCGTCATACGCAAATTATTCATTTATGTTTGGTGGAACAAATGATAATTTGGATGAGATCATGAAAGTGGACTCGGCTAATGTTGCTGCAATAAAATTATTCTTAGGTTCTTCTACCGGGAATATGTTAGTTGATAATGAAGAGGTGTTAGAGAAAATATTTTCTAGTACTGATATGTTAATTGCTGTACATTGTGAAGATGAAGGTACGGTAAGAAGAAATCTAGAAAAATATAAAGCGGAATTTGGGGATGATATACCTATGAAGTATCACCCAATAATAAGAAGTGAAGAGGCTTGTTATATCTCATCTTCAAAAGCAATAGAACTAGCTAAAAAAACAGGAGCAAGGTTACATGTGTTTCATTTATCTACAGCAAAAGAAACAAATCTGTTTACAAATAAAATACCATTAGAAGAAAAGAAAATTACTGCGGAAGTATGTGTGCACCACTTATGGTTTACCGATAAAGATTACGAAGAAAAAGGAAGCTTAATTAAATGGAATCCGGCTGTAAAAACTGAAAAAGATAGAGATGGATTATGGGAAGCGTTATTGGACGATAGAATTGATGTTATTGCAACAGATCATGCGCCTCATACAAAAGAAGAAAAAGACAATCCTTATACTAGTGCTCCATCTGGCGGGCCATTGGTTCAGCATGGTTTAGTAAGTATGCTTGAAGCGTACCATAATGGGAAAATTGGCTTAGAGAAGATTGTTGAAAAAATGTGCCATAACCCAGCCAAGTTGTTTAAAATAGATAAAAGAGGTTATATTAAGGAAGGGTATTTTGCTGATATGGTTTTAGTAGATTTAAATAAACCATGGACAGTTACTGAAGATAATATATTTTATAAATGCGGATGGTCTCCTTTTGAAGGAAATACGTTTAAATCAAGAATTTCACACACATTTGTAAATGGAAATTTAGTATATAAAAACTTCAAGTTTTACGATGTAAAGAAAGGAATGCGTTTAACTTTTGATAGGTAATTATGAGGTTTTTTTTATTAGTTTTATTGTTAGTAACGGTTTCTTGTGATAAGAGCTTTAAAGCTCCTGAACCTGATAATTTAATAGATCAGCCAGTAATGGAGGAGATATTATACGACATAAGTTTGCTTAAAGCAGCAAAAAGTAAAAGCTATAAAATTCTTAAAGATAATAATGTTCAGGCGGATGTTTATATATATGAAAAATATAAAATAGATAGTATTACACTACGTCAAAACATTGAATACTATGCAACGTTTTCTTTTAAAAAAGCTAAAGGGATTGAAGAACGTATCAAGCTAAGGTTTGATGCAGAAAAAGCACAGATAGAAAAAATTATTCAGGATAGTCTTAAAATAAAGAAGGATATTGATAGTGTTAAGTTGTCAGATAAAACTCTTAAAAAAAATCTTCGCTCTTTAAAATAAATGTATAAAGGAGTCGACTACTTGTATTTCATCGATGATATCATGTGATTGTCGGTGTTTCTTCATTTTTACCAAATAAATACTTTCTAAAAAAGAATTTTGCGAAAAGATAGGGTTTTTGCTTAATACATTGTTATATATGTACTAAATGGTCTTTTGAGTTGTTTTTTTGTGTAAAAAAACATTACTGTGTACTGGCTTTCAGTTTGTTACCAGTGTTTTTTAGTATACATTTGACGACTTAAATAAAACTATTACCAATAAGTTGTTTTAAAAATTATTTATGATGAAAAGAAAATTATTATTATCAGTATTGTTTTTTGCGTTTGCTTTTACAGTAAAAGCTCAAGATATTATTGAAACTAGTGGAGAGGCAATTAATGAAATGGAAAGCGCTAAGTCTGATGTGTTGACGGCTAACTTCGATTTTATTGTTACAGATGCAGGAGTGAATAGTAAAGAGCACGAATATGGATCTGGTTTTTTTAAGCAAAAATACATAGTCATATCAGCTAAGAAAGTTGGTGGATTAGGTGGGACTAAAGATCCTTTAACTGGAGAACCTCATTTCCAGATTTATTGCGCTACCATAAAAAAAACGGGTGATCTTGATAGACCATTAGGGTATTCTAAAATTTTAAACACTAATGATAATGAAGGAACTATTACTTTTTCTCCAGATCAGAAAACAGTTTATTACACTAGAAGTATATTAGGCGATAAGAGAAATTATCAGCTGTATAGAGCAAAAGATGCAGAGGGTAATGGTCAATGGTTAAACGAAGAGAAAATTCATTTTAGTAGTGACGATTATTCTGTTGAGAATCCTTATTTGTCTGAAGATGGTAAAACATTGTATTTTTCATCTGATATGCCAGGTGGTCAAGGTGGATATGATTTATATTCAGTTAATGTAAATAAAGATAACACAATTGATAACCCGGTTAATTTAGGAGGTAAGGTAAACACGCCAAATGATGAGCGTACCCCTTTTATAGATGAGCAAGGAAAGTATCTTTATTTTGCTTCTAACGGTCATAATACCATGGGTGGGTTAGATGTGTTTAGAGCTAGGAATGTAAAAGGAGAGTTTGTTAGGCCTTTAAACTTAGGGACTACAATTAATAGCCCAGAAGATGATTATGCTTTTATGTTAGCTAATGAAAAGCGTGGGTATGTAACTTCTGCAAAAGCTGGTGGCATGGGTGGATCAGATGTTTATAAGTTAAGATTAAAATATAATAAACAATCTCTTAAGGGGGTTGTTAGAGATGAATTAACCAATGCTATTATTGTTGATGCCGAAATTGAAATAGTAGATATTGATGGTAATGTAATTCCTGTTAAGACAAATAAATCTGGAGAGTTTTCTGCTTATGTTGACCCTTATGAAGTGTATACTATAAATACAAAGAAGGAAGGGTATAATGATAATGTTATAGAATTACCAACGAACTCTGCTACAGAACGTGTGTTTAAAGTAGAAGTTAACTTAGAGCAAACGGCACCAGAAATTGTAGAAGTAGACGGTAGGTCAATGATAAAAATTGAAAACATATATTTTGCTTTTGATAAGTCTATTATTAAGCTTTCGTCTAAAGTTTCCTTGGATAAGATTGTACGTGTATTAGAAGAAAACCCAATAATGAAAATTGAAGTTAATGCACATACTGATATTAGAGGTAGTGCTCCATATAACTTGGCGTTATCTAAAAGAAGGGCGGCATCTACCATGAAATATTTAATTTCTAAAGGAATTAAGTCTGAGAGATTAATATCTGAAGGTTTTGGAGAGTCACAAACAATAATTGATTGTCTTTCAAAAAATTGTTCTGATGATGAGCATGAAATTAACAGAAGAATAGAGTTTGTTATAGTTAATTAGTAGTTATAGGTGTTAACGACTGTATAAATTAATAAAGCTACCCATGTCTATTGGGTAGCTTTATTAATTTATACATATTTGTTTTTTATCATTGACAGAAAGTTTGTTGCGCATGAATAACATGTTGTCGAAAATTACACAAAATAATGTATTTCATCGATATTATATGTATTTCATCAGATTAACCTATAAACAGAGGATGCTTTGGCTATAACATATGTTAACTGAGTTATTCTTATTAATTCTTTGTTTTTGTTGATTATAATGAAATCAAAATAATGTAAGAAGCTTTAAAACAGTTGTTTATATGCTTTTTGGGTTTTATAACTAGGGTTATTTGATATATATTTACACTATAATTAATCAATATAATAATCTTGGGGGTTATTTTAAAAGTAAAATAAGATGAAAAAAAGTATCGTTTTAGTGGCAGTAGTTTCAATTATGTTTGCATCATGCGGAAGAAGTGGATGGAGTTGTAAGAAACGTTATTGTGAGGTAAAGAAAGATAAAATTGAAGCATTCAAAAATCAAATACTTGTTGAGAAAGAATGTGCTTTGGTTCAACCATAAGCTGAATTGTATAAATCATTAAAAAAGGACTGTGGTTTTACCACAGTCCTTTTTTAATGATTTTTATTTGAGAAATGGTTTAAAAATCTTGTTTTGAAACTGGGTACTTGTTATTCAATATAGCTTTAATAACAGTAGTATTACTGTTAGTGTAAAACTCGTTTAATATATTATTATTATTATTACTTAGTAAATTTTGTTCGCTAAGGATAATTTCCACTTGCTTAGCTACTGCTTTTCCAGAATCAATTATTGAAATATTTTTAGGGATTATTTTTTTAATTATTGGGATCAAAAAAGGGTAGTGTGAACATCCAAGTACTAAATGATCTATGTTCTCTTTGACCATAGGGTTTAGATATTTTTTTAAGAGATTAATCATTTCCTCGGAGTCAATATATCCAGCTTCAATTAATTCAACTAAACCAACTCCAACTTGTTCTACTATTTTTATGTTCTCGGAATATAATTCTGTAGTGTTGTTAAATAACTCGCTAGAGAGTGTTCCTTTAGTAGCTAAAATTCCAATAGATTTTGTTTTTGAATTTAAAGCGGCTGGCTTGATAGCGGGTTCTATTCCTATAAAAGGAATGTTATATGTAACTCTAAGTTGTTTTATAGCGTTTGTAGTAGCTGTATTGCACGCAACAACAATTAGTTTACAGCCTTTCTTGAGTAATAGATCAGTGTTTTTAAAGCATAAATCAATGATTTCTTGCTTGCTTTTCTGTCCATATGGAGTATTAATGCTGTCGGCTAAATAAATACTACTCTCATTGGGTAGTAATTGATGAATCTCTTTCCATATAGAAATGCCACCTACTCCTGAATCAAAAACACCAATGGGATTGTTATTTGCCATAAATAAATGTATTCTATGTGTCTCACACCAAGTATGAATTACAATGTTCTTTTTAGAGCAGTAAATCTCTAGAGGAAAACACCACAGGTGGAATTAAAAATGTCATTACCAAAAAGTTTCCTTAATAGTAATGACATTTGGATATTAATAGTCTAGTTAAGAAACGGCTTTAAGTTTGCTTAACGTTGATTTTGTTAATTTTTTTTCTGCGTAATTTCTGTCTACTACTAGGCTTTTCTCGTCAGAACTTGGAAGTTCAAACATAGCATCCGTTAAAATAGATTCGCATAACGAGCGTAAGCCCCTTGCTCCTAGTTTATAATCAATTGCTTTTTCAACAATATATTCTAATGCATCATCTGTAATTTCAAATGTAATATCATCCATTTCAAACAACTTTTGGTATTGTTTGATGATTGCATTTTTAGGCTCTGTTAAAATAGCTCTAAGTGTTTTGGTGTCTAACGGATCCATGTATGTTAGTACAGGAAGTCTACCAATGATTTCAGGGATTAAACCAAAGTCTTTTAAGTCTTTAGGAATTATGTATTGAAGTAAGTTGTTTTCATCAATTTTATCTTCCTCTTTTGAAGCGCTATATCCAACAGCTTGCATATTCAATCTTTTGGTGATAGCTCTTTCAATACCGTCAAATGCTCCACCAGCAATAAATAGGATGTTTTCTGTATTTACTTCAATAAATTTCTGATCCGGATGTTTTCTACCTCCTTTTGGTGGTACATTTACAACGGTTCCTTCTAAAAGTTTCAACAAGGCTTGTTGTACACCTTCTCCAGATACATCTCTTGTGATTGATGGGTTGTCACTTTTTCTGGCAATTTTATCTATTTCATCAATAAAAACAATTCCTTTTTCAGCTTTCTCCAAGTTATAGTCGGCAGCTTGTAGTAAACGTGTTAAAATAGTTTCTACATCTTCTCCTACATAACCAGCCTCAGTAAGTACTGTAGCGTCAACAATAGCTAAAGGAATGTTTAACATTTTAGCAATTGTTTTTGCCATTAATGTTTTTCCAGTACCAGTTTGTCCAACCATTATAATGTTACTTTTCTGTATTTCTACATCATCGTCACTTTTTGGTTGTAATAACCTTTTGTAGTGATTATAAACTGCAACAGAAATCACTTTTTTACTAAAATCTTGGCCAATGATGTATTCATCAAGAAAAGCTTTAATGTCTTTAGGTTTTCTTAAGCTTAATTCAGCAGATAGCGCGTCATCATCACTTTCGGTAGCTTCTTCTAAAACTATTCCATGTGCTTGTTCAATACATTGGTCACAAATATGCGCATCTAAACCGGCTATTAATAAGCTGGTTTCGGGTTTTTTTCTTCCACAAAATGAACATGATAATTCTTCTTTCGACATCTTCTTTTATTTTTCTCTAACTAATATTTCATCAATCATTCCGTATTCTTTCGCTTTATCAGCTTTCATCCAATAATCTCTATCAGAATCTTTGTATACTTTATCGTAGTCTTGCCCAGAATGGTTAGCAATAATTTCGAATAATTCTTTCTTTAAGGTAAGAATTTCTCTAGCGGTAATTTCTATGTCACTCGCCTGACCTTGCGCTCCCCCTAAAGGTTGGTGAATCATAACTCTAGAGTGAGTTAATCCTGATCTTTTCCCAGGAGCTCCAGCACATAATAACACTGCACCCATTGATGCCGCCATACCTGTACAGATAGTTGCTACATCTGGTTTAATGAACTGCATGGTGTCATAAATCCCTAACCCAGCATAAACACTACCTCCTGGAGAGTTAATGTAAATTTGAATATCCTTAGAGGAATCAATGCTTTCTAAAAATAATAATTGCGCTTGAATAATATTGGCAATTTGATCGTCTATAGCTGTACCTAAAAAGATAATTCTATCCATCATTAAACGAGAGAATACATCCATTTGAGTAACGTTTAACTGACGCTCTTCTATAATGTAAGGAGTTGTGCCTTGAGGGTACATACTACTTACTATTTTAGTGTAATGCATGCTGTTTATCCCGTGGTGCTTAGTAGCGTATTTTTCAAATTCTTTACCGTAATTCATATGTAGACTATAATTTTTATCAATTTAAACAAAAAAGTGTCAAACCAAAAAGTTTAACGCTTTAAAGGTACTTAAATTTCTTTGTATTTTTTTTTAGTTATAAACTTCCTTAATGAACTCTTCATAGTTCAATTCTTTTACTTTTAAGTTTATATTGTCTTTGTAAAAAGTTAATAATTTTTTACTTACCAATTGTTCGCCTAATTTTCTAGCTTCATCTTGGTTTGATAATACTCTAGCAACAATCCCTTCTAATTCTTCATCTGAAGGATTCGTTTGACCAAACTGAGCCATTTGAGCTCTTACCGTTTCTGTAGTATGTGCCTTTAAGTCTTCAAATTGAACTTGGATGTCATTTTCTTTTAACAACTTTCCTTCAATTAATTGGTAACGTAAAGCTTTTTCTGATTTAGCGTATTCTTCTTTTGCTTGCTCTTCAGTTAAAGGATTCTCTCCGGAATTTTGCATCCATTTTTCTAAGAACGTCTGTGGTAAATCAAATTTTGTATTCTCAACTAAATGTTCA
This sequence comes from Flavobacteriaceae bacterium, assembly GCA_013214625.1. Taxonomy (GTDB): domain Bacteria; phylum Bacteroidota; class Bacteroidia; order Flavobacteriales; family Flavobacteriaceae. The sequence continues at coordinate 34,742 of JABSPO010000007.1, read as the reverse complement.
GTTACATCATTTAATAAACGTTGATCGGCTTGTTGTGCAAATTGTTTCCCAGCATCTTCCTTTAAACGTGCTTTAAGTTCACTTTCAGATTTAACAATATCTTTACCAAATAATTTGTCAAAGAATTCTTGATCCATTTCTGCTAACGCTCTATTGTTAGTTTCAGTAATTTCAAATGTAACTTCAATATCTGATCCTTGAACATCCTCATTACTTACTTTTAACGCGCTTATTAAATCATGCTCTTGGTTAAATAAGTTTTCTGTTTTAAGAATAAGAATATCTCCAATTTTAGCTTTTAAAAATTTTCCAGTATTAGTTTTACCTTTAATTTTATCTAAGCTAAAAGTAGTGGTGCTTTCAATTGCTTTTTCTTCATTTTTGAAAACCCCTGTAATTTCAGTTTCTTCAGTGATTTCAGTAGTAGCACTAATTTTACCGTATTGTTTTCTGATGTTTTCTATTTGATCGTTGATTGTTTTTTCATCAGCAACAATATTATATTGTGTAATGGCTTCTTTGTTTTTTAAGTTTACGTCAAAACTTGGAGCTAAGCCTAATTCAAATTGAAAAGAGAAATCTTCCCCATCCCAGTTTAAATCATCTTGTTTCCTAGGTAAAGGATTTCCTAATAAATCAAGTTTTTCGGCCGCAAGATATTTGTTTAAGTTCTCTTGTAATATTTTATTTACTTCATCAACTAATACTGCTTTACCGTACTGCTTCTTAACCATTCCCATTGGTACTTGGCCTTTACGAAAACCAGGGATATTGGCTTTTTTGCGGTAGTCAAGTAGAATTTTTTCTACTTTTTTGTTATAATCTTTTTTTTCGATTGCAACTGTTACAACAGCATTAAGTGCGTCAATGTTTTCTCGTGTGATATTCATATTAATCTATTTGAAATAGTAAATTTACGTGTGCAAAAATAGCACATTTTTATAAGCTTACAAATTTTTTGCAGCCACCAGTGGTTTAATGAGCTGGTTTTGTGTATTAAAAGCCAACTTTTTTAATTTATTTTTTATTCTCTTTTAATACTTTATGTAGTGCCGATTGTAAAACAGAAAGTAGTATGCTAAATAACAATGCCCAGAATATACTAGTTACCGTAAAGCCACTAATAAAATACCCTGCTATTAATATTATAACAGCATTAATAACAAATAGAAATAGACCTAGGGTTACTATTGTGAGTGGGATTGTAAAGAAAATTAATAAGGGACGAACCAATGTATTTAGGAAGCCAAGTACTATTGCGACGATGATTGCAGTGATATAGCTTTCAATTGTGATTCCTGGTAGTATGTTGGCTAAAGCAAAAACTGCAATAGCACTTAATAGTATTTTTAATATATAATTCATCTAGTGTTATTTGTAAAGTGTAACGCTAAAAGTATACCACAAAAAAAACGTTGCCAATTTGGCAACGTTTTTTAAATTTTATAAACTAAACTATAATTAGTCAATATATGCTGTTGGGTAATTACCAGTGTTGGTTTCTGGGATTGTAGCATTAAACTCCTCGTTAATTCTCTTAAGAATTATGTTAGAAATAAATGCATATCCTCTAGCTGTTGGGTGAACACCATCTAAAGAAAAACCTCCACCTGTTGCATAAACACCTGTAATAGTTACACCGTTAGATGATAAGCCTCCATTAGATAGTTGCTCCATAGCAGCTTTAACATCAACTAAAATTACGTCTTCGTTAGCTGCGGCAAGCATACTAATAGAATTGTTGTATGCTGTTTGCGCATTAGTGATCATTGTTACTTCACTTTCTGTTAATACTTGACTATCATTTAATGGTAAGCTAACACCAATAACTGATGTAGGGTCTCCCTCTATCGCCAAAGTTCCAATGACAGGGCCTGTAGTTAGAAGAATAAGGTCTGCAGGAGTAGCTTGTCTCATACTAACTAAATCGGAATTTATTCCTGTCAAATCAGTTAAGCTTTCATCCATAATTACAAGGGCATTGTTTGCGGATTCAGAAAAAATAATTGTTCTTTTTATTATTTCTAAATCAGCATCTGCTTGAGTAATGGCGCTAACACTTACTAAATAAGCAAATGCACCTTGGATTCCAGCATTGTACGCACCATAAGCATTTGCGCTATTTAAAAAACCTGCAGTAGCGGCGTCTAAAGGCACCGGGTTGTGGTCAACATATGTGAAGAAAGGTATTGAAGTTACACTTGGTAAGTTCATTACGACTCCTTTTGCACCGTTAGTTGTTAAGCCTGATAATATGGCGTCATATGTTCCGTGAAATAATGTAGGGTCAGTGATGTCGTTTGGACCGTGGGTTAATGGGTTTGTGTTTCCTAATTGGTCAACTCCAACTCCTCCAGAAGTAGCAAACGATAAAATATCATTATTCCCTATCCATAATGAAAAAAACGTTGGGTTTTGAGCAACTGCATCGCCAAGCATTGTAGCTGATGAGCTAGAGGCCATTCTCACAAAGTAAGGGTTTGCTGTACCTGTTTCTACTCCAGAAATATTTCCATAAGCGTCAGATAATAAGTGAAACGATTTTGCTCCCGGCGCACTCATATTGTTAAATGGACCAGTTAAAATGTTACTCACCTCCGTAGTTGGTATTTCATCTAAATTAGCTGGCGCTAACGGGTCGCCTGTAAGTACTAGTCTTGTGTCAAAACCAGGGATAGGATTCCCGCTTAATATCAGTCCCCCTATATTGTCACTAACTAATGGTTGGGTGAATGTTCCACCGCCAACATGGCTAAATCTATCTGCTAATATATTTGGGTATGAATATTTTTGTCCTTCTAAGTAAACTGTACCATCAGCATATCCTGCGGTAAGTGAATTTCCAACTGATACAAAAGTGCTAAAATCAGCTGTTCCTGCTGAATAAAAACCAGCGTCTTCTACTGAATTATCTAGTTCAGGCTCACAGGCTATTAAGCCTAGAGCTATAATTGCTATATATTTTATGTTTTTCATAATTTTTTCTTTTAAAAACCTTATAATTTATATGATATTCCTATACCTGGAGCTATTACAGATGATTTGTATGTTCCTTCAAATGGCACGTTTTGTCCTCCTTCTTGGTAATGGTCATATGAATTGTCAATTTCTTCAAAATGTAAGTATAAGAATGATGCGTCAATCGATAATTTATCATTTACTTTATAAGACAAACCTCCTGTATACCCTACAGAATCGTTACGAGGAGTTTCTGGAGCAAAATATCCATCTTGTACTGGAGACTCGTCAAAGTAAATACCTGTTCTTAAGGTTATCTTGTCGCAGGCTTTATATTGAAGTCCAAATCTAAATGTTTCAGAATCTTTGTAGTTTCTTGGGTTAGTTGAGATACCAATATCATTTGAAAACTCAACGGTTAATGCTTCATATTCGCTCCATTTTGCAAAGTTGTAGTCAAAAGCAAATAAGAATTTTTCGCAAAACTCATAAGAAAGCCCTACTGTTATTTCTGCAGGCATCGGTAATGTTGCATTGAATGTTCCGTCAGATAAATCATTTGGTAATGATGAGGGTACATTCTCAAAATCAGCTTCACCACCTTCAACAACCATATCTACTTTTGAACGGTAGTTGAAACCAATATTTAATTTTTCTATTGGTTTTATCATTACCCCAATAGTGTATCCCCATGCAGTAATTCCTTTTTCCTCTATGGTAACATTTGTTCTGTTTCCATCAATGTCTACTAAAGATCTACTTAAATTTTTATTAAAGTTGACAGAACCGTTTGCATAAATTGCTCCACCACCAATACTTAATTTGTCACTAATTTTTAGTGCAATAGTAGGTTGAACAAAAATAGCTTTTAACTCAATGTTATTTACTAAGTGTGAGCCAGCCCAATCTTTTTCCCATTCAACTGAACTACCGTAGGGAGTGTATATTCCTAGTCCAAATGAAAGCCAGTCGTTAGCTTTGTAAGTTGCGTAAACGTTAAAAGGTGTTCCAAGTGGATTGTTAGTGTTTTCTGCAATACCATAAGTTTTGTTTTCATAACGTGTTTCGCCTATTATTCCAGAGACTCCAAGTGAAAAGTTCATTTTTCCATCCAAAAATGAAATACTAGCTGGATTAAAAAAGACAGACTCAGCACTGCTAATTACAGCTACACCAGTATGCCCCATTGCTAATTGTCTTTGTCCTTGGATAGATACTCTATAACCACCAGCATATAGTGTAGATCCCGCAAGAAAAAACAAAACAAAAGATAAGAGTTTTTTCATAATAAAAATTTAATTTCTGATTAAGTTAATTCGTTGTGCATGTTATGTATGCATAGCAATAATACAAATAATTTAGCAAAACTGCATAGTTTTCTTGTAGAATTCTTGAGGTTGTTCGGCGTGAAGCCAATGCCCGGAATTACTGATTTCGTAAATGTGTGCTTCAGGGAAATTGCGCTTAATTGTTATGGCGTCATCGGGTGTAATGTAGTTTGAATTACTGCCTTTTAAGAATAAAGTGGGTTTTTTGAATTTGCTTGTAGATTGATAAGTAATGACTACTTCGTTATATTTTTTTAGTAGTACTGGTAGGTTGAAGCGGTATGCTAATTCAGTTTTTTCTTTTCTGTAAATATTCTTCATTAAAAATTGGATAATTCCAGCTTCAGTGATGTATTTGCTTAAGATAAACTCAATTTCTTTTCTTGATTTTTGGATTGAGAAATCAACCTCAGATAGAGCTTTTAATATATATTGATGATGAGCGGGGTATGTTTTCGGTGCAATGTCAGCAACAATTAATTTCTGAACTAACTCCGGGTAGGTTAGTGCAAATTGCATAGCCGTTTTTCCACCCATAGAGTGACCTAGTATTGTGCAGTTTTCTAACTTATAAAAATCAATGTAGTTTTTTAAATCGTCAACCATTAGGTTGTATGAGAATTCTTCAGAATGAAAACTTCTTCCGTGATTTCGTTGGTCAATTAAGTGAACCTCAAAATCCTCAGCGTATTTATTACCTAGTGTTTTCCAGTTGTCAGACATTCCTAGAAATCCATGAAGGATTAAAAAGGGTTGTCCGGTCCCTAGGATTTTGGAGTGTAATAATTTCATATAGTTTAAGAAATTCGTTTTGAATATATGGTTTTTTAGTTTTTTAATTTGTTTAAGTACATGTTAATTACATTTTCAATTCCTAAATAGATTGATTCGGAAATTAATGCATGACCGATAGATACTTCAAGTAGTCCAGGGATGTTTTCTTTGAAAAATTTAATATTATCTAAGCTTAGATCGTGTCCGGCATTTACTCCAATATTTAAATCATTTGCTAAAATTGCGCATTCAGTATATGGTTTTATAGCTTTTGGGTTTCCTTTGGTGAATTGATCAGCAAACTCTTCCGTGTATAATTCTATTCTGTCTGCGTTAATTTTTTTTGCGCCTTCAATCATTTTTAAAGATGGGTTAACAAAAACAGAAGTCCTGATGTTGTTTCTTTTAAATTCTGCAATAACATCTGTAAGGAAATCATGGTGTTTAATGGTGTCCCATCCTGCATTTGAGGTAATTGCATTTACTGCGTCAGGAACTAATGTAACCTGAGTGGGGTTTGTTTCCAGAACTAATTGAATAAATTTATCGTTAGGGTTTCCTTCTATGTTAAATTCAGTAGTTACAATTTCACTTAAATCTCTTGCGTCTTGGTATCTGATGTGTCTTTCATCAGGTCTTGGGTGTATGGTAATTCCTTCTGCGCCAAATCGTTCAATGTCACTAGCTACGTGTAGTAAGTTTGGTGTGTTTCCGCCTCTAGAATTTCTAAGAGTTGCAATTTTATTTATGTTTACGCTTAACTTTGTCATCGTTGAAAAATTGAGAGACAAATTTAGGGCTTATTCCTATAAATTGGTTAATTTGCATTATAAATTTATAACTAATGAATCTTAGTGAACTCATTATAAATGACATTAAACCTGTAGGAATAAATCAGAAAATTCGTTTGATTCAGCAGCTGTTTAATAATCTAACCTATTCTCATATTCCTATCTGTTTAGGAGAGGAGTTTATAGGTTGTATTTCTGAAAATGACATTCATTGTTTTGAATCAGAATTAACTATAAAGGATTGTCAATATGCTGTAGAGTTGTTCTCCGTAAACAATACTACTAATTGGTTAGATGTGCTTGAGGCGTTTGCTCAAAACTCAACAAATGTGATGCCTGTATTACAGGAAGGAGAGTATGTAGGTTATTATGAATTGAAAGATATTATAAGTTTGTTTGATCAGGCTCCATTTTTTTATGAGCCAGGAGCAGTATTGGTTGTTAGGAAAGAAGTGAAAGAGTACTCGTTTAGCGAAATCTCTCAAATTGTAGAGTCTAATAACGCAAAGGTGCTAGGTGTTTTTTTGTCAAAATTTGAAAACGATACGGCGGAGATTACTGTTAAGATAAATAACACAGGCTTGACAGATATTATTCAGACATTTATTCGTTACGGGTATGAGGTTGTTGCTGGTCATGAAGAGGAATCCTATGTGCAGGATTTAAAAGATAGATCGGATTATTTGAAGAAATATTTGGATATATAGCTATGATGAAAGTTGCAATTTACGGAAGGTTTGAGAATAATTTCCCAAAAGAGTATGTGAGTATAGTTTTGGAGCAATTGAGTATTCATGATGTTTCAGTTTATGTTGAGTCTTCAACCTTAAAATATATAGAACAAATTTCGAGTGAAGATTTTAGGTCCTTTAGTTCGTATAAAGATCTAGATGATTCCTTTTCCTTTTTTATCAGTATTGGAGGGGATGGAACTATTTTAAGATCGATATCCTATGTTAGGAATTCAGGAATACCTATAGTAGGTGTTAATACTGGTAGGATGGGGTTTTTAGCAACCATTCAAAAAGATAAAATAAAATCGTCAATTGATGAAATCGTCAAAGGAGAATATGGTATTTCTGAAAGGAGTTTATTGAGACTTAAATGTGAAACAAAAATCGAGGGATTGGATGAAGAGTTTAATTTCGCATTAAATGAGATTGCGGTAAGTAGAAAAAACACCACATCGATGATTAAGGTTCAGACTTTTTTAAATAACGAGTACTTAACATCTTATTGGGCTGACGGATTAATTATTGCGTCACCAACAGGGTCTACAGGGTACTCTTTGAGTTGTGGAGGGCCAGTAGTTGCGCCAGATTCGGATAGTTTTGTGTTAACTCCAATAGCACCTCATAACCTTAATGCAAGACCTTTGGTTATTCCTGAGGAAACAGAAATAAAGCTGATTGTTGGAGGTAGGGAAGATTCGCATTTAGTTTCGTTAGACTCTAGGGTGATTACGGTTAAAAACGGAACAGAATTGATCATTCAAAAAGCTGATTTTAATATAAATATGATAGAGCCAAAAGGAGAGAGTTTTCTTCATACACTTCGTAATAAGTTATTGTGGGGAGAAGATAATAGAAATTAAAACAATAAAAGGTTATAAATTATGTTTTATAGTGGGCGTGTTTAATTGCGTGAACTGAGTCATTTTTATATATTTGCAAACTTTTGAGAACACTATGTATCGTTTAACTATTTTATTAGTACTGTTTTGTTGTTTTTCTTTTGGACAAATCCATGAAGTTGGAGTGTTTGTCGGGGGATCAAATGCAATTGCTGATGTTGGATCAGGAAAGTATGTAAATCCAAGTGATATTGCTATTGGAGGAATATATAAATGGAACAGAAGTCCTAGGCATTCGTACCGATTGTCAGCTATATATTCAAGTATATCAGGTGATGATTCAAAGTCGTCAGATCCAAGAAGAAAACAAAGAGGTTTAACATTTAAGAATGAGGTAAAAGAAATTACTGCTGGGATGGAGTTTACATTCTGGGAATTCGATTTGCATGACCAACACAATTATGCAATTAAAACTACACCTTACTTATTTACAGGGCTTTCATATTTTAATTATAATGCATTAGTATTAAATCCAAATAACAAAATTGAAGAGTATAATTCTCACAATTCATTAGCAATACCTATGGTTGTAGGAATTAAATCTGCAATAACAAAGCAATTTGTGCTTGCGATAGAAATAGGTGCTCGTTATACGTTTACCGATGATCTTGATGGAAGCAATCCAGTAAGGGATAAAGAAGAATTTGAGTCATTAAAGTTTGGAAATACAAATAGTAATGATTGGTACGTGTTTACAGGTGTAACGTTAACGTATACATTTGGTAAAAACCCTTGTTTCTGTAATATAAATTAAATCATGAGTTTTTTAAAGCAAATAGATACGGATAACGTGCCTAAGCACGTTGCAATCATCATGGATGGTAACGGACGTTGGGCTAAAAAAAGAGGATTACTACGTATTTTTGGACATGAAAGAGGAGCTAAGGCGGTTCGTGAAACTATTGAAGCGGCAGGGGAGTCAGGTATATCACATTTAACATTATATGCTTTTTCTACGGAAAATTGGAATAGACCAAAGAATGAAGTAGATAAGTTGATGAATTTATTAGTTTCTTCATTAAAAAAGGAGTTTAAAACACTTCATAAGAATGAAATTAAGTTATGTGCGATAGGTAACCTAGAAGAATTGCCTCCTAAAGCGTACAAAGAACTTTCTGAAGTGATAGAAAAGACTAAGAATAACAAGAAGTTAGTATTGACTTTAGCATTAAGTTATGGTTCTAGAAACGAAATTGTTAAAGCGGTAAAGGAAATCGCAGAGAAAGTTAAAAATAACATAATTTCTGTGGAAAATATTGATGATTCAATTATTAATGAGCATCTTTACACGCGAAATTTACCAGATGTGGATTTACTTATAAGAACAAGCGGTGAGCAACGCATAAGTAACTTTTTATTGTGGCAAATTGCATATGCTGAATTATATTTTACTGATGTACTTTGGCCGGATTTTAAAAAGGAAGACCTGTATAGGGCTATATTAAATTATCAAAATAGAGAAAGACGATTTGGAAAAACAAGTGAACAACTTAAGTAGGAAGATATTTTATAGTTTAATATTATTTTTTTTAGTTCTTAGTACTAAAACATACGCTCAAGTAGGGAGTTATGTTTCGGGAACAAAATATTTAATTGAAGATATTACAGTTTCAGGGAATGCTAGTTTTAATAAGCAAACGATAGTTACTTTTTCTGGATTAAGAAAAGGGCAAGAAGTGATTATTCCTGGAGAAAAAACAAGTGATGCAATTAAAAAGTTATGGGCTTCAAACTTATTTAGTGACGTTAATTTATATGTAACTAAGGTAGATGGAAAGTCAATATATTTAAATATTGAAGTTAAAGAATTACCGAGTTTAGATGAAGTTAAGATTACGGGAGTAAAGAAGTCTAAGCGAGATGAAATCATCAAGGAAAATAAACTTACTAAAGGAATTAAGGTAACTGAAAATCTTTTAACAACCACCAAAAATTATTTGCAAAATAAATACGCTAAAGAGGGGTATATCGCAAGTAAGGTTTATTTAAACCCTGTTTCTGTAAAAGATTCTACGGGGAAAGAAAAAATTAATTTGGTAGTTAACATTGATAAAGGGAAAAAAGTAAAAATATCGAATATTGATTTTACGGGTAACGAAAGTTTTAAGTCCTCAAAACTTCGTAAGAAAATGAAAAACACAAAAGAGAAAGGTTTTAAAAATCCGTTAAGAATTTTTAAACGTTCAAAGTTTGTGAAAGAGAAGTATGAGGAAGATCTTGCTAAAATAGTTGAAAAGTATAAAGAAAACGGGTATCGTGATATTAAGGTTGAAGGAAGCGACCCTATTTTTAATGAGGATAAAACAATTTCTTTGAAAATTGATATTAAAGAAGGAAAGAAATATTATATAGGTGATATTGAGTTTACGGGTAACACAGTGTATACGGATAAATACCTTAAACAGAAATTAGGTTTGTTTAGAGGTGATGTGTATAATGCAATATTATTGGAAAAACAAATTGCAGACGTGACTGATCCAGATGCAAATGATATAACAAATTTATATCAAAATAATGGATATATGTTTTCAAGTGTTGTGCCAGTTGAAACTGGTGTAAGAAATGATACAATTGATTTTGAAATAAGGATTTCAGAAGGTAAATTAACTCGTTTTAAACACATTACTGTAACAGGAAATGACAAAACTAATGATCATGTTGTTTATAGAGAATTAAGAACTAAGCCTGGGCAAATTTATAGTAAACAAAAAATCATAAGAAGTTTACGTGAATTAGGGCAAATGGGATTCTTTGATGCGGAACAATTAGTGCCAAATATAAAAAATCCAAACCCAAATGAAGGTACTGTAGATGTTGAGTATTCAGTAGTTGAAAAAGGATCTAGTCAAGTCGAGCTTCAAGGAGGGTACGGTGGAGGAGGTTTCATAGGAACTCTAGGTTTGTCTTTTAATAATTTTTCGATTAAAAATATATTTAACAAAGAAGCATATCATCCTCTGCCAATGGGAGATGGGCAAACATTATCATTAAGAGCATCTGCTGCACAGACCTATCAAACATATAGTCTGTCTTTTATGGAGCCATGGTTGGGTGGTAAAAAGCCTCAGCAGTTTTCTGTGTCATTTTCTTATTCTAGATATTTTAGGTATGATAGTGGGACTCGTAGAGTAGATAAAGATCAGCAATTTGGAATTATTGGTATTTCTCTTGGATTGGCCAAACGATTAAAAGTACCGGATGATTATTTTACATTGAGTCAGTCGGTGTCATTACAGCATTATAATTTAAAAAACTATCAAACTAGCCTGTTTAGAAATATTAAGGATGGTCATGCGAATAGTTTAGCGTATACAGTTGGGTTGTCTAGAGATAGTAAGGGGATTAACCCTATTTATCCAGAAAGAGGTTCTAAGTTTTCATTAACGGGTAAATTTACTTTTCCTTATTCTTTAGTAAATGGAGTTGATTATAAAAATTTAGAAAACCTAGAAGAGTATAAATTAAAAAATAGCCATGGGAACTATGTTGATGAAAACAATAACGTAGTTGCAGACTTTAATGATGCAACTGCAGATTTGAGTAAAGTAGATCAAGAGCGTTATAAATGGCTAGAGTTTTATAAAGTTAAATTTGAAGGAGATTGGTATACTAGCTTACATAAACGTTTAGTTTTAAGAACAAATGTTAACTTTGGTTTCTTGGGAGCGTATAATGATGATAGAGGAATTGTTCCTTTTGAGCGTTTTTCTCTTGGGGGAAGTGGTCTTGGTGGTTCTGGTTTGCAGAATATAGAAACAGTTCGTATGAGAGGGTATCCTGATAACGGAAGTTTGTCTGCTAATGATGGAGGTATTATTTTTAACAGATTTTCATTAGAGTTGAGACACCCAATAGCAATGAAATCTCAAGCGGCTAGTATCTATGGGTTAGTATTTGCAGAAGCAGGGAATTCATTTAATGATTACTCAGAGTACGACCCGTTTAATATGTATCGTTCAGCTGGTGCAGGGATTCGTATATTTATGCCTGCGTTTGGTTTGTTGGGAATTGATTTCGGTCACGGATTTGATGCATTACCAGGGCAGTCTGAGAAGAATGGTTGGGAAACACATTTTATATTAGGAAGGGAGTTTTAATTTTTGGCACGATATTTTCAATAAACACAATAAGTTATGAAAACAAGAGTTCTTTTAATCGTTTTATTAGTAGTAATTGCATTTAGTGGTTATGCTCAGAAAAGTAATATCAGAATAGGGTACATCGATACAGAGTATATCCTTGAAAATATTCCTGAGTATAATGAAGCTTTAGGGCAACTAGATCAAAAAGTTCAAAAATGGAAAAGTGAAATTGATTTAAAGCTTCGTGACATTGAAAAGAAAAAGTTGGATTTGCGTAATGAACGTGTTTTGTTAACAAAAGAACTTATTGAAGAAAAAGAAGAAGAAATAAAAATAGAAGAAGCTGAAATTTTAGATTATCAACAAAAAAGATTTGGACCAAATGGAGATTTGATTATTCAAAAAAGGACTTTAATTGAGCCAATCCAAGATCAAGTACTAACTGCAGTACGAGAATTAGCTAAATCGAAAAAATATGACTTCATATTTGATAAATCGGCTGATGTAGTAATGATGTATTCCAATAAACGTTACGATTTGAGTGACTACATTGTTAGGGTGCTAACCAGAACAGCAAAACGTCAACAGGCAAAAGATAGAAAATCTAAAAAGAATGCTGCGTCTGAGGATGTGATCCCGGTAATCAATCAAGAAGTTGACGAAAGGAAAAAAGCTGCAGAAGATAGGAAAGCTGAAAGACAACGAGTTCTTGATGAAAAAAGAAAAAAAGTTTTAGCAGATAAAGAAGCTAGAAAGAAAGCCTTTGACGAGAAGCGTAGAAAAATGTTAGCTGTTAAAGAAGCAAAGAGAAATAATAAAACAGGTCCTCCTGGGGTGCCTGTAGAGGATAATAATGAAGAAAATAAATAAACACTTAATAAATTATAAAATGAAGAAAATTAAAACACTATTAGTTGCATCAATATTATTTTTAGGAGCAACTAGTTTAACATCTGCACAAAGCAAAGTAGCTCATATAGATACTCAAGAATTAATTGCAGCTATGCCAGAAATGAAGGCGGCACAAAATCAGTTAGAGAAGTTAACTAAAACGTATCAGGCTGATTTACAAACGATGGCTACAGAGCTTCAAAATAAAATGAAGCAGTATCAAGCTGAAGCGTCTAGTAAAACAGATGAGGTTAATGGTCAGAGAGCTCAGGAAGTACAAGGAATGCGTGATAATGTATTAAAGTACGAACAAAATGCTCAGCAAGAAATGGGTAAAAGACAAGAAGGGTTAATCAAGCCTATTATGGAAAAAGCACGTGTAGCTATTCAAAAGGTAGCTAGAGCTAAAGGGTACCAATATGTAGTAGATTCAACTGCAGGTTCTGGATTAATTTTAGCTGATGGTCCAAACTTATTGGAGGACGTTAAAAAAGAATTGGGAATGTAAATCATTACTTTTCGTAATATTAAAAAAACCTACGCTTAGCGTAGGTTTTTTTATGCGACTATTTTATTATTGTTTATGTATGATGTTTTGTTGATAGTAAAAAGCGGGTAGTAATACAAGTACAAAAATAGGTTGTATTAAAAAACGCCTGATATAAAAAAATAGTTGATGTAGTTCTTCTGAGAAGTTCATGATTATTACCAGGTAGCAAGAAATAAGGATTATAAATAGTATCGCATAAAATATAGAAGAAAAACGTAAAACAGCTGTTTTGTTAAAAGCTATAAATAGTATTGTTATTGAAATTATACTATTAAGTGAGTATCTGAAAAAAGTGTGTATTATTAATTTACCAAGATTAAAATTAGGAACTTCATTTGTGAAATAGAGTTGTTTGTAAAATTGAATAAACGGATCATAAAACAAATTATCCTCAAATACCCTCACTAACCCTAGGAGGATAAAAAGAGAGGTTATAATGATTATTTTAAAGGGTTTAGAGACCACTTGAATTTGCTTTTTTAAATGAATTAACCCAAAACATCCACAACAGAAATACAACGCCATATATCATAGCTGGAAAAATGTAACTGTGTAGGTATTTTGAGTATTCAGGGTAATGATGTAAGCATATTATAAGAATTACGATTCGGAAAATATTTGCAAGATGAATGATGATTAATCCTATGGAAACAAAGATTAAGGTGGGTTTCATTCTTTTAGTAAAACTGAAAATGAAAGAAACAAACAAAATCATGATACTTATGGCGTTGCAGCCCTCTGCGATAAAAGCAATATTGCGTTCTTTCATAAATAGGTTAATAGTTCCTTTAGAGGTGTCTATTATTGAATTAGTTTGGTAATCAATCAAATTCAATAAACGTATTACTTGTTCAGAAACGGACTTAGTAAAAAAATCTGGGCTATTTACAGTGTTTAAAAAAAAATGATATAGGAGTGACAAAAGAATGTAGCTAGATAAAAATATAGCTAAAAAGGTTATAACTGGTTTGTTTTTTTTAATTAGTGTCTTCATGATGCCACACAAATTAACAACTTTTTGATTTCAATTCTTTTATAATTAGATACTTTTGTATTCTTTTACTATAAAAACAATAATTAAATGACATTTGAAGATTTAAAACCACTGGTTTCAATAATAACTAAAGACATAACAATTCCTGTTTTCGATAGGCTAAAAGGGGTGTGTCAATTACTACAGGATAATTTAGAAGCGTATGATTGGGTGGGGTTTTATTTTGCAAACCATGAATCTAAAACATTGCATTTAAGTGCCTATGTTGGAGAGCCTACAGATCTTTTAGTCATTCCGTTTGGAAAGGGGATTTGTGGTCAGGTAGCAGAAAGTAATTCTAATTTTGTGGTTTCGGATGTAAGTGCTCAAGATAATTACATCGCTTGTAGTATTACTGTTAAAGCAGAAATAGTGATTCCATTATTTATAGATGGAGTTAATGTGGGGCAAATTGATATTGATTCTAAAACAATAGACCCGTTTACAAAAGTGGATGAGGAATTCTTAGCTTTTGTAAATGAGGAAGTTGCTATATTACTTAGTGGATTAGATATTGAACAATTATTACTAAAATAATTGTTTTATTGTATGGTGTTTTCGGGGATAAAAATTACTTTTGCACCTTTCAAAAATAACAACAACAACACAACAAAAAATGGCTACAAAGGCAATTAAATCAGCATTAATCTCAGTATTTCATAAGGATGGCTTAGCGCCAATCGTTAAAAAGTTAGACGAATTAGGGGTTACTATTTATTCTACTGGTGGAACTGAAAAGTTTATCAAAGAATTAGGAATTAATGTAGTTCCTGTGGAGGAAACAACATCCTATCCTTCAATTTTAGGAGGAAGAGTTAAAACCTTACACCCTAAAGTTTTTGGAGGGATTTTAAACCGTCAAGATCATGAAGGTGATATAGCTGAAATGGAAGAGTATAATATTCCTCAGTTAGATTTAGTAATTGTTGATTTATATCCGTTTGAAAAAACGGTAGCTTCAGGTGCTTCTGAAGAAGATATTATTGAAAAAATTGATATTGGTGGAATATCTTTAATAAGGGCTGCTGCAAAGAATTTTAAAGACACTGTAATTGTTTCTTCAATGGAGCAGTATAGTGAGTTTTTAAATATCATCAACGAAAAAAACGGTAATACATCTATTTCAGAAAGAAAGAAGTTTGCTAGAAAAGCATTTAATATTTCTTCTCACTATGATACGGCTATTTTCAATTACTTTAATCAAGAAGGAGAAGATACAGTATTGAAAATTAGCGAAAACAACGGCAAAGCTTTGCGTTATGGAGAGAATCCACATCAAAAAGGATTCTTCTTTGGAGATTTTGATGCGATATTTGACAAGCTACATGGTAAGGAGTTAAGTTATAATAACTTATTAGATGTTGATGCAGCCGTAAGTTTAATGGATGAATTCAAAGGTGAATCGCCAACCTTTGCAGTGTTAAAACATAATAACGCTTGTGGTTTTGCACAACGTGCAACAATTTGCGAAGCGTATGTAGATGCCTTGGCAGGTGATTCTACTTCTGCTTTTGGAGGAGTGTTGATTTCAAATACAGTTATAGATGCTGCTACAGCAGAAGAAATTCATAAATTATTTTGTGAAGTCGTTATTGCTCCTGGATTTGATGCTGATGCTGAAGAAATTCTTAAAGGGAAGAAAAATAGAATCTTATTAGTACAGAAAACTATTGAAATGCCAGGGACAAATGTAAGATCTTGTTTGAATGGTGTTTTGGTTCAAGATAGAAATAATATTACGGATACAATCCAAGGTTTAGAGGAAAAAACGAATACGAAAACTACTGATGCTCAAAAAGAAGATTTAATTTTTGCGTCTAAAATTTGTAAGCACACAAAATCGAATACAATTGTACTGGTTAAAAATAAACAATTGTGTGCGAGTGGAACAGGACAAACGTCTAGAGTAGATGCTTTAAATCAAGCAATTGAAAAAGCAACAAAATTTAAGTTTGATTTAAACGGAGCTGTAATGGCAAGTGATGCATTTTTCCCTTTCCCTGACTGTGTAGAGATTGCTGATAAGGCAGGGATAAAAGCGGTAATTCAACCAGGAGGGTCAATTAAAGATCAATTAAGTATTGATTACTGTAACGAAAATAACGTTGCTATGGTTTTTACAGGAACAAGACATTTTAAGCACTAAGAAATAGTTAATATTTCATATAAAAACTCCGTAAAAAATATTTTTACGGAGTTTTCTTTTTTAATGTTATTTTTTCCTTAAATTGAGTATCTTTGGTAACCAATACCTTTTTAACTTTTAAATGATGCATAAAACAGATTGTTTTTCACAATATTTTTGTTAAAATATTTAATCATAGCTAAGGCTATGCTAAATTATTTTGTCTCAACCTTGTAAAAACTAATTCAATTTTATCATACGCCATTATAAAAAATAAATTGGTATTACCAATTCAAACACGTTTTACCCTTTAAATACACCAAACGCTTATGGGATTTTTTGATTTCTTAACAGAAGAGATAGCAATAGATTTAGGTACTGCAAACACCTTAATTATTCACAATGGAAAAGTTGTGGTTGATGCGCCATCTATTGTAGCAAGGAATCGTTTAACAGGAGAGATTATTGCAGTGGGACAGGAAGCAAATATGATGCAAGGGAAGACTCATGAAAATATCAAAACCATTCGCCCGTTGAAAGATGGTGTAATTGCTGATTTTGATGCTTCTGAAAAAATGTTGACAATGTTTATTAAAAACATACCAGCATTAAAAAAGAAATTATTTCCACCTTCATTACGCTTGGTTATCTGTATTCCTTCTGGAATTACTGAAGTAGAAATGCGTGCGGTAAAAGAATCAGCTGAAAGAGTAAATGGTAAAGAAGTATATTTAATACATGAGCCAATGGCTGCGGCTATTGGTATTGGTGTAGATATTATGCAACCAAAAGGAAATATGATTATTGATATTGGAGGAGGTACTACTGAAATTGCTGTAATTGCTTTAGGAGGAATTGTATGCGATAAATCTGTTAAAGTTGCAGGTGATGTGTTTACCAATGATATTGTTTATTTCATGCGTACACAGCACAATTTGTATGTAGGTGATAGAACTGCAGAAAAAATAAAAATTCAAATTGGTGCTGCTACGGAAGATTTAGAAACTCCACCAGAAGACATGTCTGTTCAAGGAAGAGACTTGCTTACAGGAAAGCCAAAACAAGTACAAATATCTTATAGAGAAATTGCAAAAGCCTTAGATAAATCAATTTTAAGAATTGAAGATGCTGTAATGGAAACCTTATCGAAAACTCCACCAGAATTAGCTGCTGATATTTATAATACAGGTATTTATTTAGCGGGAGGAGGATCAATGTTAAGAGGGTTAGATAAAAGATTGTCTAAAAAAACAGACTTACCAGTTTACATTGCAGAAGATCCGTTACGTGCAGTAGTTAGAGGTACGGGTATAGCTTTAAAAGATCTTGTTAAATACAAAAGTATTTTGATTAAATAGCGTGACCAATGCAACAGGTAATTTCGTATTTATTAAAGAAAAAAAACTTCTTGTTTTTCATCTTACTGTTGGGGATTTCTTTAGCACTTACAATTCACTCACACCGATATCATAAAAGTAAATTTATTTCTGCTGCAAATGATATTACTGGCGGATTGTATGAGTCAGTAAACCACGTTAATGAGTTTATCAACCTTGACAATTATAACGAACGTTTGTTAAAAGAGAACGCTAGATTGCGAAAGGAATTAAGTAATTATAGCTTTCACAGCACAGCAAATGATTTAAAAGAAGTTCCTTATGAGTTTATTCCCGCGAAACTAATAGAAAATAGTTTTCATAAAAAAAATAATATCCTTGTTATTAATAAAGGGGCTAAGCATGGAGTTACTACTGATATGGGAGTGATTACAACTAATGGGATAGTTGGGGTTATCGAAAATGTTGGGGAGAATTATTCTACGGTATTGTCTGTATTACATATACAATCTCAAATTAATGTTCAATTAAAAAAAACAAATCACATTGGTTCTTTGCTTTGGAATGGAGAGTCTCCTTTTATAGTCCAATTAGAAGATATTACTAAAGTAGCATCAGTAAAAGTAAATGATACGATTGTTACTGGTAACTATTCTATTTTTCCACAAGGAATTTATGTGGGTAAGGTTATAAAAGCAGCCTTAGATCAAACACAAAATTATTTTGATGTTGAAGTGGAGTTATTTAATGACATGTCAAATATTGGATATGTATATGTGGTAAACAACAAAGCATTAAAAGAAGTAAATCAACTCTTAAATCCAAACTCAAATGAATAAGGAAGTTGTTTTACGAATACTCTTTTTTATACTTCTTGTTTTATTACAAGTATTGGTGTTTAGTAACATGCGTATTGGTGCATATGTACCCTATATATATGTATTGTTTATTATACTATTTCCAATAAAATCTAATAGGGCAATTTTTTTACTAAGCAGCTTTTTATTAGGGTTGAGCTTAGATTTTTTCTTTAGTTCAGGCGGAGTTCATGCTGCTGCTTGTACAATAATTGCATATATACGACCGCAAGCATTAAAGTTTTCGTTTGGTAGAAGTTATGAATTTCAGACTATAAAACTATCTAAAGTATCCATAGCGGCTAAGCTTGCGTATTTTTCAATTTTAGTAGTAATACATCACTTGGTGTTGTTTTTATTAGAAACATTTAACCTATCTTTTATATTATTTAGTTTAAAGAACACATTGTTTAGTAGTATATATACGGTGTTATTATGTTTAGTTTTGGTTACATTATTTAGTAAGAGGAAAGAATGAGGAATGCGTTACTTTATCTCCTAGTTATTATTACAGGATTGTTGTTTGTTGGTCGACTATTTTATTTGCAAGTAATAGATGACAGCTTTAAACTTCAATCAGAAAGTAATGCGTATAAGCGTATGCGTGTATATCCAGAAAGAGGACATGTGTATGATCGAAACCAACAATTATTAGTAGCAAATCAACCTTCGTATGATTTAATGGTTATACCGCGTAAAGTAAAACCGTTTGACACGCTACAGTTATGTGATTTATTAGCTATTGATAAAGAAAGATTAATTAAGCAATTAAAAAAAGCAAGACATTATTCTCCTAGGTTGCCCTCTCCAGTAGTGGCGCAAATGTCGAAAATAGAATACGCTTCATTACAGGAAAAAATCAGAAAATTCCCCGGGTTTTATATTCAAAAAAGATCAGCGAGAGATTATCAAACGACAATTGGAGCTAATGTTTTGGGGTATATTGCAGAAGTTACTCCTCAAAAAGTGAAAAATAAGCCATATTATCAGTCAGGAGATTTATATGGGAAGTCTGGAGTTGAAAAATCTTATGAAAAAATCTTACGTGGGAAGAAGGGAGTAAAGTATCTTCAGAAAGATAAGTTTAACAGAGATATAGGTTCGTATAAAAACGGAACATTAGATACCTTACCGGAAAACGGAAAAGATATAACAATAACCATAGATGCTGTTTTACAACAATACGGAGAAGAATTAATGGCTAATAAGCGTGGGGGGATCATAGCAATTGAACCTTCAACTGGAGAGATACTTTCATTGGTGTCAGCACCTAGTTATAACCCAGCGCTGTTGGTAGGAAGGCAACGATCCAGAAACTTTACAAAATTGTATTTAGATTCCATAGCAAAACCTTTATTCGATAGAAGTTTACAAGGACAATATGCTCCAGGATCCCCTTTTAAACTACTAAATGCGTTAATAGCTTTGGAGGAAGGAGTTATTGATGAAAACACAAAAGTTACTTGTAGGCATGGATTGCATTATGGAGCAAGGAAACCATTTGGGTGTCATTGCCCTTCTGGGACTAGTAATAACTTAAATAAAGCAATTTTCGCCTCCTGTAATGCATATTTTGGGAAGACGTATTTAAACATATTAAATAAATATCCGAATGCAAGTATTGGCGTACAAAAATGGAGTAAACACGCAAAGAGTTTTGGGTTAGGGAATTATTTGAATAACGATTTGTCCGTAGGGAATAAAGGACGTATTCCAGATAGTGCATATTATAATGGCGCATATGGTAAAAATAGATTACGTAGTACCTATATAATTTCAAATTCTATAGGTCAAGGTGAAGTAGAAACGACACCAATTCAACTGGCTAACATGACTGCTGCTATTGCAAATAGAGGTTTTTATTATACACCACATATTGTAAAAAACATAAAAGGAGGGACGTTGCCTAAAAAATTCACAACTAAAAGAGTAACAACTATTAGTCCAGAACATTTTGAACCTGTGATCCAGGGTATGTTTGATGTGTACGAAAAAAATGGAGGTACGGGGTATTATGCAAGAATAAAAGGGATTGAAATTTGTGGTAAAACAGGAACCTCAGAAGTATATGGTAAAATTGATGGCGTACGAACCCAGTTAGATGATCATTCCGTTTTTGTTGCTTTTGCTCCAAAAGATAATCCAAAAATAGCAATAGCAGTATTTGTAGAGCATGGTTTCTGGGGAAGTAGATGGGCGGCACCAATTGCCAGTTTGATGATAGAAAAATATTTACGAGGAACTATCTCTAGAAAAGATTTAGAAGTGAGAATGTTAAACGGAAGTTTGCAACATGTATATGATAGTTTTATCAGTGGAGAGCCTTTTAAAATAAACAGAAACAGACCTAGATAATGCGTAACAAAGGAAACATATTAGTGCGTATTGACTGGTTAATGATATTAATCTATTTTGTATTGGTATTTATAGGTTGGTTGAATATTTATTCAGCATCCTATACTGAAGGTTCAACACTAGGGATGATGTCGCAACCACATGGAAGACAACAGGTGTTTATAGGCTTGAGTATTTTCTTAATTATATTAATTCTCGCCATAGAAGCGAAGTTTTATGAGCGATTTTCAAGTGTTATTTATTTAGTTTCATTGTTATCCTTGGCTGGTTTGTTTCTTTTTGGAAAGAATATTTCAGGGGCAACATCATGGTATTCATTTGGAGGTTTTAGTATTCAGCCAAGTGAATTTGCAAAGTTTGCTACAGCTTTGGCGCTAGCTAAGTTTATGAGTGATACGCAAACGAATATTAAATTATTGAATCACTTACTTAAAATATTTGCAATCATATTTTTACCGGCATTAATTATTATCCCACAACCGGATCCTGGAAGTGCAATGGTATATGCTGCTTTTTTCTTTGTGCTATATAGGGAAGGATTGTCGCCAATTTATTTGTTATTAGGGTTTTCCGGTGCGACGCTATTTGTGTTAACATTGGTTTTGGATCCGATGATGATTTCGCTTATTTGTACTGTGATAGCCTTGTTAATCTATTTTAAGAATAGAAAAAAGAAGCATAGTAAATTATTGTATGTTGCTATTTTAGGGCTATGTATTGGCTTATCATATTCAGTTAATTATATATTTGAGAATGTATTTGAGCAACGGCATCGTGATCGTTTCAATATCGTTTTAGGGAAAGAAGTTGATACTAAGGGTATAGGGTATAATACAGCACAATCTGAAATTGCAATTGGTAATGGAGGATGGACAGGAAAAGGTTGGTTGCAAGGAACTCAGACTAAAGGAGGTTTTGTTCCAGAACAACATACCGATTATATATTTAGTACTGTTGGTGAGGAATGGGGGTTTTTAGGGAGTAGTTTTGTGGTATTCCTTTTTGTAGCGCTGATATTAAGAGTATTACATAGAGCAGATTTACAAAAATCAAAATTTAGTAGAGTGTATGGGTATAGTGTTGCTGCAATATTATTTGTTCATTTTTTAATCAATATAGCTATGGTAATGGGGGTTTTTCCAACCGTAGGTATTCCGTTACCGTTTTTTAGTTATGGAGGTTCTGGGCTCTGGGGTTTCACTATTTTATTATTCATATTCATTAAGCTAGATGCGAATAGGATTAATGAATGGTAATTATTTTTTAGTAGGTATTTTTTTACAACGCAAAATAATATGTAATTACGACTATTTAAAAGGTTGTTAATTTGTTGATAGGTGCTAAAAAAAATCACTTTGAATAGTGTTTTGTTAGCAATGAAAATTAAAAACGTAGTTTACTTATAATAAAAAAATGTCATACTGAGCTTGTCGAAGTTTTATGAAAACTAATCATTTATGGATTTCGACAAGCTTAATCTGACAATAAATTAAGTTTTATTTAAAATTTTCGGATGGCAATGATATTTAATATAAGTTGCTTATCTCTTAGAGAATAAGGTTACCTACCTAAAACTCCAGTTTTTGTAATTGGTATTTGCTTCTAAACGGTTTTCTTTTTTGTCTTCCAATTTCGAGAAGAAATCTATTCCTGTAAGTTGTTCAATTTTATCAACCGATACCACAAACTCATATAAAGGTTTATTAGACTCTTTATGAGGGATTAGAAAAGCAATCATTTTTGTGTTCCCATTTTGGTTGTCTAACAATATTTTGTAGAAATAATTAGGAACGGTTACGTTTTCACGACCTATAGTTTTTAAATCACTCTTTAAAATACCGCCAGTAATAACATATACACCATTGTACTTGTTTGCCCAATACCTAGTTTTTTGCTCCAGTCTGTTCCATACTCCAGCGTTGAAATCGTGTTTTTGTGGCGATATATTGGATGTTAAAAAAGTTTCATCATGTGCTTTTATGGAAAACTTTCTATCTGCAGCAGGACACAGGTGGCCTTTGTCATAACCGGAATTTTTATAGCTTCTCCAATCAGCTGATTTTGTTATTATACTCTTGTCTCTGATGAAATAAGGTCTTTTAAAACGGTTTTTTGATAGATGATTTTTTTTTAGTTCATAAGCAACCCATTCAGATTGTTCATGATCTTCATTATATGACAATGAATAGTAGTCATGATGTACAATATAGCCAGTAGTTGAGGTTGGCAGGTAAAATGTATTTGTTTCTGAAGAAGGGCTTGCTTTTTCGTTATAATTATCATCAGCTATCTTTTCATCTACTTTATCGTTTAAAAAGTAAAATGCAATGATGACAATAACACTAAGTAGTGTGTAGATTTGTTTGCGATTCATAGGATTAATTTTTGACATCCAATGCATCTCTTAATGCGTTACCAATTAACATAAAAGCCATTACTAAACTCATAATTGCAACACCTGGGATAATAGCTAAGTATGGCTTTCCTAGAATAATGTAGGAATAATGATCCTTAATCATAGCACCCCAACTTGGAGTAGGTGGTTGCGCACCTATCCCCAAAAAACTCAATCCACTTTCAATTAATATGGCTCCAGCAAAATTAGCCGCAGAAATAACAATTACTGGCGCTAGAATATTCGGTAATATGTGTTTAAATATTATTCTGAAATCAGTAAAACCTAGTGCGCGAGCAGCAGTTACATATTGCATTTTTTTCACACCTAATACTTGCCCTCTAACAACTCTTGCAACTTCTACCCACATAGTAAGTCCAACGGCTATAAATACTTGCCAGAATCCTTTCCCTAAGGCTAATGTAATTGCAATTACTAATAATAAAGTGGGAATAGACCAAGAAATGTTTATAATCCACATTATAAATGCGTCAATTTTCCCGCCATAGTAACCAGCTAATGCTCCAGCGAATATTCCTATAACAAGAGAAATAAACACAGCTATAAAACCGATAAAAAAGGAAATCCTAGCGCCTATCAAAATTCTACTTAGTAAATCTCGCCCGTATTTGTCTGTTCCTAAATAAAATGTTTTTGAATCAATATATTTGTTGGTAATTTGCTTCCAGTTTGAAATAGTTCCAAAAGTATTTAACTCAAACACTTTTTCAAGTTGTGATGCTTCAATTTCTGAGTATGGAGTGATGAACAATTGGTTGTTATGGATTCTGTAATTTGAAATTGGCAGTTCAGTGCTTCGTGTTTTTGTTCCGAAAAAAAGTTTATCAAAGAATGATTGCTCCAGTTTGTTTTCTGATGGAAGTGTAAGCATTTGTGTTGTAAAACCTGGAGGTTTAGAGTGGATAGATAAATGCATTTGATTCGCATTTTGGGAGTTATCTGGAGCGAAAGCATAAGCAAAAACCGCAATGATTCCGCAAATAATGATGTACCCCAAACTTAAAACGCCCCAAAAATCTCGTTTGAATTTTTGGAGCGCTAAACTACTTAGTGAGCTTGATTTTTCTGACATTTATATACTAGTCTTTTAAAACTACTTTTTGTTTAATTTTAATATTATTGATTTGTAAATCATCTAAAACATTTACAGCTTCCTCAATATAAACATCTTTGGCTAAGTATTTATGCCAATCTTTTCTTTTATTACCTAAAACAGAATCTTTTTCTATTAATCGAGTTTCGTAAGGTAATGAAGTGAACGATAAGTCTGCTTTATATTTCCCTATGGCATCAAATTGTTTTCCAGTACTTTTTATGATTTTCTTCTCAGCTAAATAATCACTGTAGTTTAAAGAAGCCTCTTTTTTATCAGATTGCTTTTTAATCCATCTAGCTTGTTTTTCAATTAATAGTAATTGAGCGTTGTTGCTCATGCGAGCTTTACTGTTACTTATTGTTTCCTCGTAATTGATAAACCCATCCCAAACAGTGTAGCTTGCAGGGTCAATTTTATCCCAAGGTAATGGGTTGTCCTGATCTTTTTCTCCAACGTCAATAAAACTGTATCTGTCAACTACAACAACATCGCTTTTTACTCCTTCTAATTGTGTAGAACCTCCGTTAATTCGGTAGAATTTTTGAGTGGTAAGTTTTAATGCGCCAACATCACCAAAACTACTATTTCTCATAAATTTGTTTAAGTCCATTACGTTTTGAACGGTTCCTTTTCCGAAAGTTTGAGCACTACCTATAATGATTGCTCGTTTATAATCTTGTAAAGCTGCTGCTAAAATTTCGGAAGCTGAAGCTGATAATTCGTTTACTAAGATCACTAATGGGCCATCCCAAATTATACTAGAATCATTGTCTTTTAAAACATCTTTTTTCTTTCCTGATGATTTTACTTGTACAACTGGTCCGTCTTTAATGAATAGTCCTGTCATGTCAACAACAGTTTGTAATGATCCTCCTCCGTTGTTTCTTAAATCAATCACCAAGCCTTCCATTCCTGCTTTTTTCAAACGGATGATTTCTTTTTTAACATCAGACGCCGCATTTCTACTTTTATCATAATCCTTAAAGTCAACATAGAACCTTGGAAGGTTAATAATTCCAAATGTCCTGTTTTCTTTTTTGATTAATGAGCTTTTAGCGTATGTTTCATCAAGCTGTACAATGTCTCTTTCTATTTGAATAACTTTAGTGGTTCCGTCAACTTTTTTAATAGTAAGTTTAACTATGGTTCCTTTAGGTCCTTTAATTAGTTTTATAGCATTATCTAATCGCATACCAACAATACTTGTTGGTTCTAAATCTTTTTCTTGTGCTACTTTAAGGATGATATCTCCAGCTTCTAATTCTTTCCCTTTCCATGCAGGTCCTCCAGAAATAAGCGACATAATTTTCACTTCGTTATTTCTTTTTTGTAAACGTGCACCAATACCTTCTAGTTTACCAGACATGTCTTGGTCAAAACGTTCTTTGTCTTTAGGTGCGTAATATGCAGTATGAGGATCAAAAACTTCAACTATGGAATTAAGATAATTGGAGAACCAATCCTTGCGCTCCAAATCCCTCATGATGTCGTAATAATCTACTAAAAACTCTTTGGTTTTAGCTCTAGCTTCTTTTTCAGCTGCTGTTTTGTTTATTTTCTTTTTTGGGGCTTTTTTATCGGAAATGATACTGTCGTTTGTTACAGTATCCTCGGTTAATTCATCATCATAATTATCAATGGTAGAATATTTCAATTGCTTTCTCCATCGGTTTTTCATTTCTTTTTTTGACCTCACATAAGAGAGCGATTCATAATCAGTATTTAGCACTTCCTCTTTAGAATAATCAAATGGTTGTTCAATTAATTCAAAAGATAAGTTTTCACCTTCTTTCATTCGTTTCATCAGTCTGCCATAAACTAAATTGAAAAAAGATAAGTCTTTGTTTTTTATCTGATCATCAATATCCGTACGGTACCTTTCAAAATCTTTAATGTCAGATTGGTAAAAGTATCTTTTTAATGGGTCAAGAGAGTTAACGAAATCGTCAAAAACTTTTTCTGAGAATTGATCATTTATTTCTGACGGGCTATAGTGCCATTGTCCTAAAACGTAACTAATTAGTTCAAGTAATAATTTATCTTTATTAGGGTCGTCAAATGTCTTTGTAGTAAAACTGCAAGAAGTAATAGCAATTAAGCATACCAGAGTGGCTATTTTGAAATTCTTTATCATAAATCGTGTCATTAACTGTCTGTGTATCTAAGTTACTGAAAATATCAAGCCAAAGTGACTAATCTGCTCATAAAATTTTCTTAAAAGGAGCATAGCGGTTTATTAGTAGCTATTTTTGTACTTTAGCATTTGAATAACAAATATAAAAAAATGAGCGATAAACCACTTATTTTAGTAACAAATGATGATGGAATTACTGCTCCGGGAATTCGAGCTTTAATAGAGGTGATGAACGAGTTTGGTGATGTTTATGTTGTAGCGCCAAATAGTCCACAAAGCGGGATGGGGCATGCGATAACATTAGACTCTACCTTACATATTGAAGCGTTGACTAAAAAAGATGAGGCGCAAGTAGAATACAGTTGTTCTGGGACTCCTGCTGATTGTGTGAAACTTGCAGTAAATGAAATTTTAGATAGAAAGCCAGATTTATGTGTTTCAGGAATAAATCATGGTTCTAATTCAGCTATTAATGTGCTTTATTCAGGCACTATGAGTGCTGCAATTGAAGCTGGTATTGAAGGGATTCCTTCAATTGGGTTTTCGTCTGTAGATCATAGTTGGAATGCTGATTTTGAACCATTAAAAAAACACATTAGAACTATTACAAGAAATGTATTAGAAAACGGTTTGCCTGATGGAGTGGTGTTGAATGTAAACTTTCCGAAAGAACCTATAAAGGGAATAAAAGTTTGCAGACAAGCTAAAGCAAATTGGATTGAAGAATTTGATAAAAGGACTAGTCCACAAGGAAAAGAATATTATTGGTTAACGGGTGAATTTGTTAATTTGGATAAAGGACAGGATACGGATTTGTATGCTTTGGAAAACAATTATGCAACGATAGTTCCGGTTCAATTTGATTTAACGGCTCATCATTTTATACAAAAATTAAATACTTGGAATTTTGAAGATTAAACAAGAAGTTTTAAAAGGGTTCATAACAGGTATTATTTCATCTATTATTGGAGTGTTTATCTGTACAGTAATATTATCAAGAGTTAAAGGAAAAAGTATAGAAGCTACTTTTCAGTTATTCAAAGCAGAAGGGCATTTATGGATGTTACTTGCTCTAGGGGCAATTGCAAATTTGATTGTGTTTTTTCTGTTTCTAAAAAAAGATATGGATTATAGAGCTAGAGGTGTGCTTTTAGCTACGATGTTAGTTGCGTTTACAGCTTATGGGTTTTATTTTTTGTAAAGTGTTAATCTGACCGGTAAAAGAATAAAAACCGCTACGCTGTTAGAATAAAAACCAAGCTTAGGTTGATACACATATTTATTGTTAGTTGGTGTAATTAAAGGGATTTAAATTAAAAGTAATGAAGTATTACATTATTGTAGGGGAGGCATCTGGCGATTTACATGCGTCAAATTTAATGAAGGCAATACTTCAAAAAGATGGCAATGCTGAATTTAGGTTCTGGGGTGGTGATTTAATGCGGTCTGTTGGTGGTACTTTGGTAAAGCATTATAAAGAGCTTGCCTTTATGGGTTTTTTGGAAGTGATAATGAACTTGAGGACCATCGCTAAAAATATATCGCTTTGTAAAAAAGATTTAGCGGAGTATAATCCTGATAAAATTATTTTTGTAGATTATCCAGGCTTTAATTTCAGGATAATGAAATGGGCTAAGGAATTGAAGTTTGAAACTCATTATTATATATCTCCTCAAATATGGGCTTGGAAAGAAAATAGAATTAAAGCCATAAGAAGAGATGTTGATCATATGTATGTGATACTTCCTTTTGAGAAAGACTTTTATGAAACCAAGCATAATTTTCCAGTTCATTTTGTTGGTCACCCATTATTGGATGCAATTAATGACAAGGAATTGGTTGATGAATCGGAGTTCAGGAAAAAGCATAATTTAAGTGATAAACCAATTATTGCATTATTGCCTGGGAGTAGGGTACAAGAGATAAAAAAAATGCTGGCTATAATGCTTTCGGTTGTTGATGATTTCAAGGACTATCAGTTTGTTATTGCTGGAGCACCTAGTCAAGAGTTTTCTTTTTACAAGCAATTTATTAATGAACATAACATCAGTTTTATTTCTAATAGGACGTATGACCTGTTGAGTTTTTCTACAGCAGCATTAGTAACATCAGGAACAGCAACTTTGGAAACAGCATTATTTAAAGTGCCACAAGTAGTATGTTATAAGGCAAGTAGTGTTTCTTATCAAATTGCAAAAAGAATAGTGAACTTGGAATACATTTCTTTGGTAAATTTAATAATGGACAAAGAAGTAGTAAGGGAATTGATTCAAGAAGATTTGAATGTTAAGAACCTGAAAATTGAGTTGAATAACATATTAGATCCTTCTTATAGGACACAAATGTTTAATGATTATTATGAGTTAGAACAGAAACTTGGCGGGACTGGTGCTAGTGAAAATACAGCAGCCCTAATCACGGCTCATAAAATATTTTAAGATATGATTAAATATATAGTTTCATTAGTGGTTATTGTTTTTTTGGTTTCATGTAGTTCTAGTAAGCGTGTGGTAACATCTAAGTCACCTTCATCTAAACCAAGAATACATACTACTAAAAAACCGATTCCTTCAAGTAATGATAATGGAACAACTATTTCTTCAGGAAGTGAGGTTATTGTCTCGACAAGTGTTACTAATAAAATTATTAGAAAGGCACTTAGTTATAAAGGCACTAAATATAAATATGGAGGGACTTCTAAAAAAGGGATGGATTGTTCGGGCTTGATGTTTACATCATTTAAGTCAGGTAATATTGTTTTGCCTCGTACTTCGATTGCTCAGTCTAAAAAAGGGATTAGGATTTCAAAAGCAAAAGCTCAAAAAGGAGATTTAGTTTTCTTTAAAACGGGGGGTAGACGTAGTATTAATCACGTTGGCTTAGTAGTTAGTGTTGATAGCCGTGATGTGAAATTTGTGCATTCGTCCTCTTCAAGAGGGGTGATGATTTCTTCTTTAAGAGAAGGGTATTGGTCTAGTGCATTTTCACAAGTAAGGCGTATGAAAGGGAAAGATGGAGTTGTATCAATACCTAGTAAGGATAATAATTCAGCTACCTACGTGGTCAAAAAAGGAGATACACTGTACGCGATTGCTAGAAAATACGAAGGTGTATCTGCTTCAAACATCATAAATCACAATAAGCTTTCGGGTACTAGTTTATCTCCAGGAATGGTGCTAAAAATACCTAGTAAAGGCTAAAAATATTCACATACCTAAATATAGTGGTTGTAAAAATACCCTATAATGGGTATTTCTTTACATGTGTTAATTTTGTATATTTGTATAGTCCACAAGAAGTTGTGGATTAAGTAAGTTTTTTTGGGGTAAAAATCTCCGCTATTTTAGCGGAGATTTTTTTTTGATATCACTTCTAGTATAAGAAATATTCAATCAGTTGATTTTTTGTTGATTACTATTCTCAGAAGTTAGTAGATAAATTTATAGTATAACTGTCAAGTCGAGCGCAGTCGAGGCCTTTTAAGTTTAAAGTGTTCTCTACTGTGCTCGAATAGACAAATAACAGTATTATCTATTCAATAAATACCAAGGAAATTATAACTTTTACACTCAGGACAAGTTCATGCTTTTTTCCTAAAATAATAAATTGGTAAAAAGAGAAAAAAGCGTCAATTCAAGTGTTTTGAGGTACGAAAAATGTATCGAGAACAAGCTTTTTTGTCCTCGATACATTCCGATGAAAAAATCGGAACACTCGAACTGACAAAAGTTACAAAAAACACTTGATTTATTACTGTTTTAGTCATGATTTTGAAAAGATAGAAGCATGAGTTTTTTCTATTTTACAGCTAGGTAATTATGTGCTGACCTCCAGTTCTTTTGATGTGTGTTTAGTTTTTTAGAATAAAGAACTAAGAACTGAAAGCTTTAAGTATAACCAAAAAAAGTCCCTTGAATAAGGGACTTTTAATTTTGTATAAAAACTACTATTAGTAAAAAGTAGCTCTGTTGTCTTCAATAGTTGCTTTCTTTTTTAAAGCTTCCATTACTTTACTTCCAACAGCGTTTATGTTGTTTGCTGGGGCTTTAGCGTAAGATTTGTATGAATCCATTTTTGGAGCTTCAGTGTGTTTAGTTACTTCAATTTTGTACACTCCATTAACACCGTCAATCAATCCAGAAACTTGTCCGTTTTCTAAAGCAAATGCAGTACCTACAACTTTAGGTTCTCTACCTGCTCCAGGTAAAGTAGGGTTGCTCATGCTTATTGCATTAGCAGCTTTAACAGTTGTTTTTTGGTTTGCTGCAATATCAGCTAAAGTAGTCGATGATATTTTGTCTCTTAATAATTTTGATTTTTCTAGATTTCTCAAGATTGGTAATACTTTAAAAGAAGCATCCTCAGTAGACATTAACCCTTTTTCTTTTTTACCAGTAACTTGAACAACTGCGTAACTTCCGTTAATGTCAAATCTTCTGATGTCACCTACGTTAGTATCACTATTGAACATCCATTGAACGATGTTACGTTGTGTTCCTTGTAAACCAGGTAAGTTTTCTGATAAGTTTGTGATTTTATTAACCGGACGTAAAACATAATTCTTTTCAGTTGCTTTCTCGTCAAATTTACCTGCGTTAGCTTCAACTTCAAACTGACTAGCTTCAGCATATAATGCGTCAATAGTTTTTTGAGAAGCTTCCACTTGTCTAGCAATAGTTGCTACTTGATATTTCTTTTCTTCTTTAGTGTCAATAACTTTAATGATGTGAAAACCGAAGTCAGTTTCAACTAAGCCAATGCTTTCTTTTTCGTTAGCGAATACAAAGTCGTTAAACTTAGGAACCATTTGTCCTTCGTAAAACCATCCTAAATCTCCTCCTTTTGATGCAGAAGGACCGTCAGAATTTTCCGTTGCAAAAGCAGCGAAGTCAGTTCCGTTAGCTTTAGCTTTTACTAATAACTCATTAGCTAAGGCTTGCGCTTCTTCTTTTGTTCTTTTTACGTCTGGGTTAGCTCTTTGAGCTCCTTCATAAGTAATTAATGCATGACTAGCTTTTACTGATGGCGCTAACTTAGTACCTGTTAACTTCATTATTTTTGTAAATCCTCCAGTAGTATATGGCCCGTAAGTTTCTCCAATTGCCATAGAATCTACTAAGGCTTGGATAGGAGCTTCTAAAGCTGACTTTAATTTGTAAATACTATCATATTTAATAGCTGATTTTTCATTTACGAAATTTTCTAAGTCAGTAGTCGTTTTTAAAGTAGAAAGTAATCCGTTGATTTCTAGTTTAGCAGTGTCTTCATCTTCTTTTGAAGGCTTCTCTTCAAAGTATACATATCTTACTGCAGCGTTAGCTTCTTCTTTAAACTCATTTTTATGAGCATTGATATATCCTTGAATTTTATCTTTTGAAATTGTGATAGTTGAATCTGCAATGCTTGAAAATGGTAATTGAACAAACTTAATGTCAACTAAATCATTTTGCATTTTGTATGCTAATTCACCTTCTTTTTCAGTAGGTAAAGATCCTGCTTTAATTAAAGCGTAGTATAATTGTTGTTTGCCGTTAAAAGCAATGTTCTTTTCTTGAGCTTCCCAAGCTTGTGGATTAGCTTTAACTTGAGCTTCAATAAATTCTTTTAATTTACCTTCATCAAATACACCATCTTCATTTTTAAACTGAGCAAGGTTGCTGTAGTTGTTTTTAAAAAGTTCCCACATTTGGTCTTTTTCAACTGTGATACCTAATTTCTCTAATTCACCCTGAATAAGAATCCTAGTTACTTCTTGGTTATATACATTGTTAGCAACTTGCAAGCTAGTTTGTCGTCCGCCTCTTTGTCCGGCTTCAACTTGTTTTGCAAATGCTTCTCTACGGATAACTTCTCCGTTAACTTTTGCTACATATTCTTTAGTCCCACCATTAGCTAAAAAATCGATTATTTTCGTAGGGTCAATTAGGAATGCAAATAGACCTAATGCTATAATGAAAATTAAAAAAATTGATTGTTCACGTATCTTGCTTAAGATTGCCATCTTTAAATGTATTTAAGTAAATTAAGATAGCGAAAATAACGTTTTATTATATAAAATAAAAGGAGTTCAGGTGAATTGTTAGATAAATTATTTTGTAATCCTTTTTACGAAGTTTTTCGAACAACGGAACTGTTCTTTTTAGTTCTAAAATTAGTTAGTCTTTGGGTGTGATCTCTAGCTTTACAAGGTCAATTTTTGTATTTGATACTTCTAATATTGTAAATATATAATCATCTATATATACGGTTTCACCTTTTTGAGGTATTTCTTCAGTATTATAAACAATTAGGCCTCCTAAAGTTTCATATTGTTCTTCGTCGGGTAAATTTAATTTGAACTTTTCATTGATGTAGCCAACTTCTTGTCGTGCTGAAAAGTGAAATACATTGTCAGCAATTTGTTCTTCAGTTAAATTAATGTTGTCATACTCATCTTCAATTTCTCCAAAAAGTTCTTCGATGATATCTTCAACAGTCATCATTCCTGATGTTCCACCATATTCATCTAGTACAACAGCAATACTTTTTCTTTTTTTAATCAAAGCGTCCAGCGTCTCGCTAATCAACATTGTTTCTGGCACAAACTCTATTGGGTGTATGATCGATTTTATTGTTTTTGGTCTTTTGAATAAATCAAAGGAATGTATATATCCAATAACATCGTCTATGGTATCCTTATAGACGAGTATTTTTGTAAAGCCTGTTTCTGTAAATATTTGTGTTAGTATTTGAATATTTTCGTGTAATTCAACTGCTACTATTTCTGTTCTTGGAACCATTACTTCCCTTGCTTTTACTTCAGCAAATTCTAGCGCGTTTTTAAACATTAAAATTTCAGTATCTACATCGTCTTCCTTGTCAATACTCTCCATTTGTTCGGTGATGTAGTTTCCGAGTTCTATTTTTGAAAATGTAAGTTGTAGTTCATCTCCTTCTGTTTTAAAGAATTTTTTTAATACGAAATCTGATATTCCCATTACGAACCATGAGATGGCGTAAAATAAATAATAAAAAATGTATGCAGGTAAGGCGAAAAATTTTAAAAGCGTGTTCCCGTAAATTTGAAAAAACACTTTCGGTAAAAATTCAGCTGTGATTAAAATCACTAAAGTTGAAATGAAGGTTTGTATCAATAAGTCAAAATTAGTAATGATGTAATTTAATTGCTCATTTTTAATAGGTAACATCCCATTTAGCCAATCCATAATAAAATCCCCCATAAATAATCCGTAAATAACTAAGGCTATATTGTTTCCGACAAGCATTGTGGCGATGAACTTTGAAGGAGTCTCAGTTAATTTAGATAGAATTTTTGCTATAATACCAGCTTTCTTCTTTTCAAGTTCGAGATGGATTTTGTTAGAAGACACATAAGCCATCTCCATTCCTGAGAAGAATGCAGATAATATAAGCATTATGATGATTATGGTTATTTGAAATAGCATTATGTAAATGTAGTGATAGAATTTAAAGATTGAAAATTCCTTATTAAAAAAAATAGTTAATTTAATAACACTTCATTAAAAGGTGTAAAGTCATCTGGTATTGTTAAGGGTAATATTGATGTACGATATTTATTTAGAGCAAGTGTTAATTTAGAAGTAATGTATGTGGTGTAATAAAAAATCCCTTTAGAAATTCTAAAGGGATTTTTTATTATTGTATTTAAGATTGTTAATCAATCCCACTAGTGGATTAACGTTGCCTTTTAAGTGTCTTTTTAACTTCTATTTGTATGTAGCATTCAAATACATCACCTTCTTTAAGGTCGTTGTAATTTTTAATTTGAATACCACAATCGTATCCTTTAGCTACTTCTTTCGCGTCATCCTTGAAACGTTTTAATGCTGCTAGTTCACCATCATAAACTACAACTGATTCACGTATGATACGGATTTTACCACTACGTAGTATCTTACCAGAAATTACCATAGAACCAGCAATAGTACCAACTTTAGAGATTTTGAATAATTCACGTACTTCAGCAGAACCTGTAATTTCATCATTAATATCAGGAGATAACATTCCTTCCATTGCATCTCTTAAGTCATTAATTGCATCATAGATAATAGAGTATGTTCTGATGTCAATTTCTTCCTTGTCTGCAATTTGTCTTGCTTTTCCAGCAGGACGTACATTGAATCCAATGATGATTGCTTCAGAAGCAGATGCTAATAGTACATCGGATTCTGTAATTGCTCCAACACCTTTGTGTATGATATTTACTTGAATTTCTTCAGTAGATAATTTTTGGAACGAATCAGTTAATGCTTCTACAGAACCATCCACATCTCCTTTAAGGATGATGTTTAATTCTTTAAAGTCACCAAGAGCAATACGACGTCCAATTTCATCAAGTGTAATATGACGTTGAGTACGTAC
>JABSPO010000069.1 GCA_013214625.1 Flavobacteriaceae bacterium | reverse complement strand
CTTTCCGAACAGAGAAGTTAAGCCCATTAGCGCCGATGGTACTGCAGTTATGTGGGAGAGTAGGTCGTCGCCTTCTTTAATCCTCAACATTTTATTATGTTGAGGATTTTTTTTGTGATAAACTCAAGGGAATAAGAGGTGAAATAAACACTGATTTATCCCGTTATTTCGAGGGAAGTCTAACGTAACAAGGTACCCCGCATTTATAGGAGGTATATATTAGGGATCAAGTGATATTCTTGGTGACTGGATAAAATTATGCGTAAATTTTAGTTCGTCTGTACAGGAAAAAAGGAACATCTCTGACTCCTCCAAATTGTGATCTGAAAGTTTTAATTATAGCATTAAACGATTCTGTATAAGTATTTGTAACTCTGTTATTAAAGAAGTTTAATATAGTTTCATAATGATTTTAATAGTTATGGATATGGAGTTGAATGATTTAAATCCAGTTTGTCCAATGATATTATGCCACTGAGCAAACTTAAGTTTAGCGATGTATTTAAGTTGTATTATTTTCAAAAATACAACTTAAATACATCGCTAAATTAGATACTTTTTCTATTGAGGGGGATAGTTTAAACAATATTTTTGCTTTAGTTATTTGAGATAGAGTCTATTTACTTTTTGATTTAAATAACAATATCTACTTCTAGCTAATAGCTGTCTTTTTGTTTTTCCATTTGAAAGTAATTCAGGTAATATATTTTATTAGATTTTTTTCATTTGTTTCCAATGAATTATAGTTAATCCCAAAACACCCTAATAAAGCTCAAAATAAACTTGTATTGGGGTGTTTTTATTGACATTGCTACAGGGTTAAGATGTTTTTCTGAGCTTTTTTTGAGTTGTTTCTTTATCCTTAAGTGGCGAAGGGCCAATGGGAAGCCTAAGGTTTTCAAAATGTGACTTTATATTCCCATTTAAATCTTTTCTATCAGCTCTATTCGCAACAATATGCCATGAAAAATCAACATTACTTGTTCCGTTCATTAACTCATTAACATCAAAACCATGACTTGATTTATTTGTGACATACACCCCTTTACAATTTCCTTCTAATTGAATAAAAACCTTAAGAGGATGTTCCTTATCTATTTTGAGTGATCTCGCCAATATTTTATCTAATTTAATATGGATTTTCCCATTTATAAGCTTTCCCGTGCCATAATCTACAAATAAAACCTCTGGAGCCTCAGGACAAAACATCACTCTTGGCCTGTTCATTTCATCTGGAATTAAAGTAGACACCGTTCCATTTCCTACTATTTTATAATCCGTACCACCTGTTGCTGTTATGTTATTATTGTGATTATATTTTAATCCTACATAACTATACGATTGCCCACCTGCTGCTGTACCAGCAACAAAATAGCCCCCATACAATATTCTTCTAGATGGCGCCCCAATTTCCGATATTGATTGTTCATCTTTACCAGCTATAAAAGCAAAAGCACTAGAGTTATTTGTTCCTGGATCATTATCGGAGTCTAATGAAAAGTACCCAGCAGAATTCCCGTTATGAGCTGAATTATTTGGCGCGCCATTACCGGTCATACCACTTATACCTGAAGAATTTACACCAGAACCTGCCACACCAGCTCCTGCTGTCGGGTAATATCCCCCTATAGAATTAGTTGCGCCAATTATAGCGGTACCTGCCGAATTTACATTTCTAGCCCACAAACCGTTAGAAACAGTATCATCTGCAGTTGTAGCAACACCATCATTTGCACCGCTTCCAATTATAGTAATTTGTGAATATGATGTTCCAACAGAATTTATACCTATAGTTCCATCACTCCTAACCCTCATCCTATCTATATTATTAGTATGGATTCTTAAATCCTGAATATCTGTTGTTCCAATGAAGTTTACACCAGCAATAGTACCACTATTCCCTGTCAAAGACCAATCTAATCCACCTGGAGACCCCGCAAATGTAATCCACTTTACTCCATTCCAATAATGTAATCCCGGTACAACATTATCAGGAGACACTCCAGCTATATCCGTATTCCACACAATAGTCCCTGCAACCAAACCTCCTCCTTCAGGATTAAGAACTGGTGCCTCAATAATAGTTGATGTTAACGCTACTCTCGGGGGAATAAAACCACTTAATGATGAACTTACATCTAAAGCTCCTTCTGGAGTAATAGTTCCTATTCCAACTTGAGCAGTTAAGCTCAGACTTAACATTCCAATAAAAATTAAAAAACATCTCCTTTTCATAATAATATTTACTTTAGGGTTTATACTAGTATATTCTTTATTTCATGATTTTGTTACCCATCTTTCAATAAAAAATAAACAAACTATGCTCTTAATTAAGTATGCTCTTGAAAATATGGCGATAATTCATACAAGGCTAAAGAAATCATTCGATATTGATAAGCGACTTAAAATCAAATCATTGAAAAAGTACTTCGACACTTTATCTCAATTTTTAAAACGAATTGAGCCATCTTATTCCCATTCACACAATTTTAGATAAACTTCTAACAAAATAAAGTAGCAGAAGTTATTTTTGTTCCTTTAGCTGCCAATTCCCAGTCTTGTTTAATATATAGTAGTACAGGTTTTCCACGAACTGGAGAGTCTTCAATAGTATTTTCTAAGGAAAACCCTTTTGATTTTTCAGTTTTAGATTCATCAGGAAGTATTTTTTTTCTTTAAGATAAAAGTGTACCCGTTCGCTTACTGTTTTATGTAAAATAATATCAAAACAATCAAACATTCCTTTCTGAAGAAAATATTTAACTAATTCTGTGTACAAGGGATCTGTTTTGACTAGAGTAAAGTTAAGTTTTTTTTATATTTCCCTCTATTAATTAGAGTTGATCCCATTCTATTTTGACATTAATAATCCGGAAAGAATAGATTTGATAATATCTTAAAATTATATAATAAAAAAATCCGCCCTTTAAAAGAACGGATTCATGTTATCAATAAGTAAATTTATAACTAAAAGAAATTGCTAAGTTTTTTTAATTTTAAAGTATCGAGTTTTGACTTTTTAACTACATCTACTAATTTTAATATTTTTGATGGATCCATATCATTTCCTAAAACACGAATAATTCCAAAACCTTTAGTATCATCACTTCCAAAAATAATTATTTCGTCAATTTGGGTTTCAGTGCCTAAATATTTCACAACAGCTCCTTGTTTGTCTCCTCCATATTTAATAAGAGATTTGTAGGAGTTATCGGATAATATTTTTTTAATTTTTCTTCGTTCAGTATCATAAATAGATGAGTTATCATTATTTATTTTAAACCCTAAAAAATTAAGTTTAATGATTGATTTGTACGCTTCTAACTGACTTTCTGAAAGTTTGTCTTGATCAATACTCAAAATACTTGTTGGAATGTCGGCAACCATAAAGTCTTTAGTTTCTTGATTATCAACATAATATTTTTGTAATGATGGTTTGTTATTACAACTTACTATTAAGCTAGTTATAATGATTATTGCTAATAAATTTTTGATTGATTTCATTTGATTGATATTTTAACACCTTTTCAATTGTTTTTATGGGAATTGAAAAGGTGTTTAGTTACTAATTTTTTTTAGCTTTCTTTAAATGCTCTCCTCCAGGAATGTTCATTTTTTTAGTCAATTTAGACACCTGTTTTAAGTCAAAATCACCAGTTAAAGAAAGTAATACTGTTTCAATTTCTTTTCCTTGAACTTTTAAATCAGTGCCTTTTACAAACATTAATAATTCACTAACTTTATTAGCGTTACTACCTTCTTTCATGTAAAATTTTACATTGGTATCACCATCTTTTACACGCATTAATTCTTGTAAATTTGATTTTTTAAGATAGCTATTCATCATACTTTGCATTTTTGATGTATTAGCTGAATTCTTACTTACAAAAACTTTTAAACTTGTAATGTTTTTAATTAAATTTATGTATTCATTTGCTTCTGGATCATCAGTACTTACATCAATTTTACTCATTAAATTGAACATGTTAGCGTTGACAATTACTGAAGTTATCCCATCTTGATCTTCTAATGAATCAAAGTAACTTTGAGCTGATGTAACTATTGGTAACAATACCATTCCTAATATTAATATAACTTTTTTCATGATTTTAATTTTTAACTATTTGATTAATGATTTGTTTTAAAAATTCGATTTTTAGTGTTGTCAAACTTATTTAAATACAGCATCTTTTCTGTTCCTGTATTAAAATTGCTTGATAATAATTGTAAGGCTTCTTTAGTTTGATAATATGCTTGTAAAGCTTCCTCTTCTTGGTTGTTGGTTTTAACTTCGTTAAAAGTATAAAAACCGATTGCTAAAACTAAACTTGCTGCAACAGTAAGCCATTTAAAGTGATTTTTTCTGGGTTTTAATGGTACTGATTTACTTGATGTTTCGTTTTTAGCGATAGTAAAGTATTGAAACAAATATTTGTATTGTTCTAAATGTGGCGCCACATTTTCTGAAGAAAAATAACTGCGCAATTCTTTTTCTTCAGCAATAGAAGTTTCAGCTTCTAAATACTTTTCTATTATTTTTTCTATGTTATTTAATTCCATAGTTGTGTTTTTTTATTAGTTGCTCTCTAATTGTTTTACGAGCTCTTGAAAGACTTACTCTAATGGCTGTTTCTTTCATATCCAGAACTTTTGCAATATCAGCAAATTCATATTGTTCAATATCTCTTAATTGCATTACCATTTGTTGTTGTTTTGGTAATTGTTGCATTAATTTATCAATCCAATCCAAGCTATCTTGTTGCTCTATTTGTTTTTGTAAAGCAGTAGATTCGTCTTTATAATTATTATGTACAATCCTTAAATTCTGAGCCTGTTTAGATTTTAATCTATCAAAACAATAATTTTTTGTCATGGTCATCGCAAATGCTTCGGTGTTATTATACCCTGCTATTTTTGTTTTATTTGTCCATAACTTTAAAAGTATTTCCTGAGTAGCATCTTCAGCTTCCTCATTAGACACTAGCAAACGCTTTGCCAAACGGTACATTTTATCCTTAAAAGGCAATACCAAGTTTAAAAAAGCAGTTTGAGTCATTTAGTTTTATTGTTGTTCTTATGTATATGACGAATCAATTTCTAATTTGTAACAAAATAGTATGTTTTTTATTGAAATAACTGTTAAATTAGACTCTTTTTGTCAGACTGTGCTTGCCTAATTTACATCAAATTATAATTGATAAGGATTTCGACAGGCTCAATTCTGACATTGAATTATTTTTTAAAGCTTTCGGATGCTAGTTAAATTCGACTAAAATATTATTATTGATAAAGCTAAATATTCTAAATTCTCACATTAATGAAACGATTTAATTACACGATACTACTTTCTTTAGCAATTGGATTTGTCATGACCAGTTGTTTTGATGATAATGATGATATAATTCATCCTACTACAGCTACAGATATTGGTGATTTTGTATGGAGGGGAATGAATAGTTATTATTTATATAAAGATAATGTACCTGATTTGGCAGATGATAAATTTGCTACTCAAGGAGATTTAAATAATTACATAAACGGTTTTTCATCACCTAATACACTCTTCGAAAATTTAGTTTATGACAGAACTGTAACTGATAAATTTAGTTGGATTGTTAGTGATTATGAAGCTTTAGAAGCTTCTTTCGCTGGCGTGTCAAAAAAAAATGGAATGTCGTTTGGTTTTTTTGTTGATCCAGATACTAATAGTAATAAAGCATATGGCTATGTGCGCTATGTATTGCCAAACTCTAATGCTGCAAATAAAGGAATTGTTAGAGGAACTATTTTTAACAAAGTTAATGGGATTCAAATAAGGTATGATAGCGCAACAAATCGGATTGACAACGAAACGATATCTTCTTTAAATCAAGATTCTTATTCAATCGATTTAGCTACTTATAATGGAGTATTAGTGACTTCATCAAATGGTTCTGTGGCATTAACAAAAACTGAATTAACAGAGAATCCTATTTTACTTTCGTCAGTATTAGAAGTGAATACTATTAAAATAGGGTATTTAATGTACAATTCATTTACGGCTAATTATGATGATGAGTTAAATGCTGCATTTGCAAACTTTCAAGCGAATGGTGTAACACAATTGGTATTGGATTTTAGATATAATCCTGGAGGATCCGTTCATAGTGCTATAACCTTATCGAGTTTGGTTACAGGGCAGTTTTCTGATCAGGTATTTAGTACAGAACAGTGGAATGCAAAATGGCAAAATTATTTCCAAGAAAACGATCCTACTCAATTAGTAAATAACTTTGTTACGCAAACAAGAAACGGGCAAACTTTAAACAGTTTAAACTTATCAAAAGTATATGTAATAACTACAGGTCGTTCAGCTTCTGCAAGTGAATTGGTTATAAACGGATTGAACCCTTATATTGATGTTGTGCAAATAGGTACGGCAACTACGGGTAAGTTTCAAGCGTCAGTAACCTTATATGACTCGTCTAATTTCGGGAAATCTGGCGCGAATCCAGGGCATAAATATGCAATGCAGCCTTTGGTATTGAAGTCATTAAATAGCGTAGGAATTACTGATTATTTCAATGGTTTTTCTCCAATTCCTGCTATGGAGTTAGCAGAAGACTTTAGTAATATGGATGTATTAGGTAATGAAACGGAGCCTTTATTGGCTTTAGCAATAGCTGATATTACAGGTTCTGGAAGATTGATGACTACAGAAGAAAGGCGAAAAATAAATGACATAAAAACAATTGATTTTGTAAACCATCCTTTAGAAAGCACCATGCATATAGAAAAATAATTATTATATAAATTATAGCAATAAAAAATGCCTTTCAACATTGAAAGGCATTTTTTATAAACAAGAGGTTAAAATAAATTAGTTGAAATAAATATGATAAGCTCCAGTATTTAAATCTACAGATTGAATCAAATTGGTTGTTGTAAGGTCATAGATAACTATCTCACTATCCCCAGTGTTGTAATCAGCTCTAGTGCCATATAATTTACCAGAATGAATAGCCAAATCACCTTCTGTTAATGCTTGTGAAATAAAAGAATTAGTAGGTAACGTAGAGTCAGTCTCATCCATTTTATAAATAGCTTCGTCAATATAATAATACAAATACCCAGATTCATAGGCTAAAACTTTAGGGTGATCAGTTGTTGTTTGAAAATCGATTGTTGTTGCAACCGTATTATCAGTAGTATTGATCTTAACTAGTTTCCCTGCCGTTTCAGGTGCTGCGTAACTTGGTCTACCTTCACATAATACCCAAATGTTATTACTAGAGTCTAAAACCATTTCATCTGGAGTATCACCAACTGTTATGGTAGATACAGAACTATCAGTAGTATTAATGACTGAAACAATATTATTTTGACCATACCCCCCTTTATGTGTTATATATAATGTATTATTTAAAGTCAAAATTTGTTCTGGTCCTTCACCAACAGCTATAGTTGATGTCATAGTATTACTTGCTAAATCAATTATAGCGATAAAATCATCATTTGCATCATTGCTATCTCCCCAGTTAGTTACATATCCTTTTCCATTGGCAAATGCCATATAGCGAGGGTTGTTTAAACCAGTGTTTATAGTCGAAACACTTGCAAAAGTATAACGATTAACGACCTCTATTTTTTGAGAGTTATTAACTACGATATATGCTAAATCATTGTAAAAAGCAATACTTTGTCCTACATCACCTAACGGAGTATCATTTACATTATTGAACACACCATTTTCTGAAACTGAAAAATCATTTGAAACAAAAGAAACAGATGCATTTCCTTGAGTCCAACCCCCTTGGTTAACTATTAAAACCCCATTTTCATAAGCTCCTAAAGGAGTTTCAGTAGTAGGAGTTGTAGGTTGAAAAACCACCCCTTCATCATCAGAACATGATGTAAATGTTAGTGCGGCTATAAAAAGCCCTATAATTATTTTTTTTGCATTCATAGTTTAATTGTATTTGTAATGTATGGATATTAAAAAGTTTCTATTTGGCATTGGACGAGATATTACCACTTCGTATTTTTTATTAAATATATTATTTACTTTTCCTGAAAGCGTAAAGGTGTTTTCCCCCAGTGCTATATTACAGGATATTCCTGCGTTGGATACCGAATAACTCAATAAGCTTGTTGAGTTATTACCGTCTGTAAATACAGCATCAGTAAATACATTTTCATAAAAGGCTGTAACCTTTTTGAAATGATAAGATATATTTCCGTTGAACTTGTGTAAAGGTACGTAGATAAGTTGTTTGTCCGTTTCTTGATCTATTGCTTTTACGTAAACATAAGTTCCAGAAATATGGACACGATGCTTTTTATAACGCAACTCCGTTTGTAAAGTAGCTTCGATACCTTGATTTTTTACATTCACAAAATTTTGTGGATGCCACTCACCACTCTCATCTGGAGTCCACTTAATCATGTCCTTGGTATCAATATAAAAAGCAGCTAATTGAAGGCTACTCTTTTTGTAGGTAAAAAACTGATTAAAACTAGCTTGATATGATGTTTCAGGTAATAAATTAGGGTTTCCTAAGCCTTCCCAGTATAAATCATTAAAAGTAGGTATTCTAAAATTTTTAGACCCATTTACACCAACTTTATACCATTTTAAAGGTTTATAGTTGAGATCAAACGATCCTATAAATGGTATTTTATAAGTGTTAGTTGCCTCTTTTCGAGCTGTTAAATTATATGCAAATCCTTTAAAAGGTTTGTGGTTTACGGATAAAATTCCGGCAATACTTCTTCTGATATTTTTATCAATATTATCACCTTCAGCTTCAACTAAATTGGCATCGATAGCTCCTTTAACCTTTAATTTATGAGAGAATTTATAATCAACATCAGCATTTGCAATAATGGTACTCACTTCACTACCAGAAAACAAATGCTTTTTGCGCTTGTTTTCATAATATTTAAATTCTTCTTCCAAATTCGCCAACCTTATATTGTAATTCGTTTTGGTTGCTTTACGGTTCCAAGCAAGCATAAATCGCCTGTTTTTATCGTCTAATCTACTTTTTGTGGGTACTGATATTGTTCTTGACGAATTTCTCTTGTTAGTGAAGTAGCTAAAATAGGCTTTTAGTACATCACGCTTTCCTAGTTTATGTGCAGTATTATATCCTATAGAAAAATTTTCTATTTCCCCATTATCGTTTTTTAAGTCAGTTTCTAAAAACGGGTAATCGTTTTCTGCTGCTTGATGTCTCACATATCCGTTAAAATAACTTTTTTCATTGGCAATAGTAAACGCCCCTGATTGTATGTAATTTTCATAACTACCAATAGTTGAACTTAAATTAAAAGTTTGCTGTTTTTTAAAGTCTATTTTATGTTGCAAATGCACACTTCCACCAATTGCTCCGCTTCCATAAAGAGCACTTCCTCCACCACTTTTAACGGAAATGTCATTAAAACCTCCTAGCCCAACATTGTTAAAATCGGTTTGCCCTGTAGTTTGCGAGTTGATATTTATACCGTTCCAAATCACGGCGGTTTGAGAAGAGTTTGTGCCTCTGAATGATACAGAACTTAACATGCCTAATCCGTACTCTTTAAAATAAAGTGTACTGTGTTGGCGTAATAGATCGGTTAAAGAACCATTCTGGTTTTGTAATATAGAATCGGAAATTTTTACGATGATAGTTTTGTCAGCCGCATTTTTTAAGCGTACATCAGAAAGTGTAACGGTTTCTAATTTGATAATAGAATCTTGTTGCGCATACAAAGTTGTATATGCAAAGAGAGCTAAAATGAAAGTTATAAATATTCTATTCATACATATAAGCTGTCCTTCTCCAGAAAACAGTACAATATTTAGTTTGTGAATTGGCAGGTCTCCTGACTTACATCTTATTGTTACCTTCCCATCAAACAGACAGTGGTTTAAAGAGTACAATAAGTGCCTTTCGGCTAAGTTTACAGTTGCTGGGACAGTTTAAGTTTTTCACTTAATTCCCTTTAATTAAAATTGAAATTTTCAATTTTAAAACCAAATTCGGCGCAAAAGTAATATTTTTTATCCACTTTTGCAGTACTAAACTAATTAATATTAAATGAAAAATTCAGTTTTTAATTGGAGTGGAGGAAAAGATAGTGCACTTGCATTACACTATATTCAGCAACAAAATGAATATGACATAAAAACATTATTGACCTCTGTAAATG
Source organism: Flavobacteriaceae bacterium (assembly GCA_013214625.1). Lineage (GTDB taxonomy): Bacteria > Bacteroidota > Bacteroidia > Flavobacteriales > Flavobacteriaceae. The sequence goes on along the minus strand of JABSPO010000069.1, from coordinate 7,970 downwards.
ATACTTTTGATAGAGTTTCTATGCATGGAGTTCGCTCAGAATTATTGCGTCAACAAGCGATATCTTTAGGGATACCGTTGCAAGAATTACGTTTGCCTGAAAACCCAACTATGGAAGTGTATAATACCTTGTTAACAGACGTGAACAACACTTTAAAAGAACAAGGGGTTACTCATAGTATTTTCGGTGATATTTTTTTAGAAGATTTAAAAAAGTATCGTGAGGAACAATTAGCAAGGGTTGGAATACAAGCACATTTTCCACTATGGAAACGTGATACTAAAGAGTTGGTTCATGAGTTTATAGATTTAGGATTTAAGACTATTTTGGTATGTACAAAATCGGAACTTCTAGGGGAAGAATTTGTTGGGGAAGTAATCACAAAAGATTTCTTGAAAGAACTTCCAAAGAATGTTGATCCATGTGGAGAAAATGGTGAGTTTCATACGTTTGTTTATGATGGACCAATTTTTAAGAATCCCATAGATTTTACCATAGGAGAAAAAGTGTATAAAACTTATGAAGCACCAAAGAAAAAAGAAGATGCTTGCTTTTCTAGTACACCAAGTACCAAAGAAATGGGCTTTCATTTTTGTGATTTAATCCCAGTCCAATAGCCAAAAAAAAGCCTAAATGACGGGTTTGTTTTTGGGTGAGTGTGATGAGAATATTGAATAGTGTTTTTATCACATAATTAATATTAAATAATTTCTACTTTTATAATATGGCAAAAAATATAGTATACTTATTAGCGTTGTTTTTTCTGATTTCTTGTAAGAAAAATAATACCGAAATTAAAGCTGTTTCTGATAAAGGAGAAACGATTAAAACCGAATTCGCAACCGGTTTTGAGGTGATAGAATATGAAAATTACAATATTATACAACTAAAAAAACCTTGGCCAAACGCAGATAGGACATTTACCTATTTGTTAGTTGACAAAAACAAAGAAGTGCCTGAAAACGTTAGTTATGATGCTCTTGTAAGAACCCCGGTTGAAAAAATAGTAGTGACTTCTACAACACATATTCCCGCATTGGAGTCTTTAGGTGAAATTGATAAGCTTGTTGGTTTTCCAAACACAAAATTTATTTCTTCAGTAGCAGCACGTAAACGAATTGATGCAGGAAAAGTTAAAGAATTAGGGAAAAATGAAAACATTAATACTGAAGTGCTTTTAGATATACAACCCGATGTTGTAGTTGGTTTTGCTGTGAATGGTAATAACAAAACATTTAATACCATTAAAAAAGCAGGTATACCAGTATTGTACAATGCAGCATGGATTGAAGAACACGCGCTTGGAAGAGCTGAATGGATAAAATTTTTCGGTTACCTATTTAAAAAAGAAGCTCAAGCAAATACGGTTTTTAATAAAATTGTGGAGGATTATAAAAGCGCTAAAACCTTAGCAAAAAGCACTACAAATAAACCAACTGTATTGGCTGGATCTATGTTTAAAGATGTGTGGAATGTACCTTATGGAAACTCTTGGGTAGCTCAATTTATTGCAGATGCCAACGGAGATTATTTATGGAAGGACACCAAAGGATCTGGTAGTATAGCGCTTAATATTGAGTCGGTTATTGAAAAGGCTCAACATGCTGATATTTGGGTTACTTCTGGGAATGCAATGAGCAAGAATGAACTTACAGCTAGTAACCAACATTACAAGCAATTTAAAGCATTTCAAGAAAACAATACATATATAGCTAATAGAAAAGGGGCAACTGGTGGTTTATTATTTTTTGAATTGGGTCCTAATAGACCTGATTTAATATTGAAAGACTTAATTAAAATATTTCATCCAGAATTACTTCCAAATCACCAATTGTATTTTTATACAAAAATTGAATAAAAGTAATCTGTAAAGTAGTATAATTAGAATCAAAATTAACTTGTAAATGATACATTATATAACAGGAGGAGAACGGTCAGGGAAAAGCAGTTATGCTCAAGAGCTGGCATTGTCATTATCTGGAAATCCAAAATATATTGCAACCTCTAGAATTTGGGATGAGAATCATCAAAAGAGAATAGATAGGCATGTTAATGATAGAGACGAGCGTTGGACATCTGTAGAAGAAGAAAAAGAAATTTCAAAATACATCTTTCAAAATGAAACAGTTGTAATTGACTGTGTTACCCTATGGCTTACCAATTATTTTGTTGATACTAAAAACGATATTGAGCAATGCTTAACATTGGCAAAAGAAGAGTTTGACAAATTATTAGTTATTGATGCAAATATAATTATCATTTCCAATGAAATAGGAATGGGAGTTCATGCGCAAACAGAAGTAGGTAGAAAATTTACAGAGTTGCAAGGTTGGGTAAATCAGCATATTGCTAAACATGCAGATAAGGCTACTTTTATGGTATCTGGATTGGCATTAAAATTAAAATAAATGAATCCAGAATGTTTAAAATAATGATTAATCTTACCAGACAACGATCATTTTAAATATCATAAGGTTACTTCAACAAATAAAAAGCAATAAATAGAAATACATGAATACATTTACTATAGCTCCAATTAACAATACGTTAAAATTAGCTTTACAGGAAAAAATTGATCATAAAACTAAGCCTATAGGTGCTTTAGGAATGTTAGAAGATATTGCATTACAAATAGGTCAAATTCAAAGCACACTTACTCCCGAAATTAATTCACCTTCAATAGTTGTTTTTGCAGGAGATCATGGTATTGCAAAAAAAGGAGAAGTTAATCCATTTCCACAGGAGGTTACTGCACAAATGGTGTTAAATTTCGCAAATAAAGGCGCGGCAATTAACGTGATATGTAAAACAAATAATTTGGATTTGTATGTAGTTGATGCTGGTGTAAATTATGATTTCTCCGCTGTGAATGGAATCATTGATGCTAAAATAGCTCATGGTACTGAAAATTATCAAGTTCAAGCAGCTATGACAAGTGAGCAGTGTGCACAAGCTATAAATAAAGGAGCAGAAATTATAAAAGATATTCATGCTAAAGGGTGTAACACGGTTGGTTTTGGAGAAATGGGAATTGGAAACACATCATCTGCTACATTGTTAATGAGTTCTTTTCTAGACTTACCTATAGAAGAATGTGTAGGAGCTGGTACGGGGTTAAATAAGGAAGGTATTAACAAAAAAGCAGCAATATTATCAGCAGTTATTAAAAAACATCAAGTTAAATCTCCTTTAGAAGTTTTAAAAACTTATGGAGGTTTTGAAATAGCAATGATGTGTGGCGCAATGTTACAAGCTGCAGAATTGAATATGGTTGTTTTAATTGATGGCTTTATAGTTACATCTGCCTTATTAGTTGCAAAAGCAATTGATGAAAACATACTGGATTATTGCGTATTTGCACATACCTCTGGAGAGCAAGGACATCAAAAAATATTGAGTCATTTAAATGTAAAACCAATTCTGAATATTGGTTTGCGTTTAGGAGAAGGGACTGGTGCAGCACTAAGTTTGCCTATATTGAAATCGGCAGTTAATTTTTTAAATGAAATGGCAAGTTTTTCAGAAGCTAATGTTACTAATAACTAATTTATGTTAAAAAGAGAGCTACATACATTTTTAACGGCAATGATGTTCTTTACCAGGATACCATGTCCGAAATGGGTTGATCATAATCCTACAATTTTATCAAAAAGTGCTAAATATTTCTCTCTTATAGGAGTGTTAATTGGTGCTATTGGTGCATTGGTTTTTTTAGCATCGTCATATGTGTTTTCTAAAGAAATAGCCATATTGTTTAGTATGCTAGCTACAATATATGCAACGGGAGCTTTTCATGAAGATGGTTTTGCGGATGTTTGTGATGGCTTTGGTGGCGGATGGACTAAAGATAAAATATTAGCTATAATGAAGGATTCCACGCTAGGAACCTATGGCGTTATTGGGTTGATCTTAATATTAGGGATAAAATTTTCGGCATTAAATAATATGGGAATTATCTATTTGCCATTGCTAATAATAACAGGTCATAGCACGAGTCGTTTTATTGCAACTACATTGATTTTTACGCATCCCTATGTAAGAGATACTAATAGTAAGTCAAAACCGGCAGCAACAAAAATCACAAAATCAATGGTTTTTATCAGCGGATTTTTAGGTTGTCTACCACTAGTATTCTTTTTTAAATGGCAAGTGTTCTTGGTGCTTATTCCTATGTATCTCTCTAAAGTTTATTTAGCGAAGAAATTTAACAAATGGATTGGCGGGCAAACAGGAGATTGCGCTGGAGCTGTACAGCAATTAAGTGAAGTAGTATTTTATCTAAGTTTTATCGCATTATGGAAATATATTTAATACGGCATACCGCCCCAAAAATTGATAAAGGAATTTGTTATGGGCAATCAGATATTGATGTGCAGAATTCATTTGAAGATGAAGTTGAAACCATTAAGAAAAATCTCCCCGAAACTATTGGTAGCATAGCGGTGTATAGCAGTCCATTAGTACGATGTAAAAAACTGGCACAATGTTTTAGTAAAGAAATTACTTTTGATGATAGATTAATGGAAGTCAATTTTGGTGATTGGGAATTACAACCATGGGATGCTATTAATGAGGATGATTTGAATACCTGGATGGGCGACTTCGTTACTATAGCACCACCCAATGGAGAGTCATATATTCAATTGAGTGAACGAGTTAATACAGCTTTCGACGCTATTGTTAATGCCTCGGGTAAAGATAAAATCATAGTTGCTCACGGTGGAGTAATCAGAGCTATAGTAGCTAAGATTAAACAAATAGCTTTAAAAGATTCCTTCAATATTAAAATTCCATATAGTCATGTTGTCAAACTTGTCAAAGATGATAAAGGAATACACATAAAAGAAGGGTTGATACTGAGTGAGTGTAACTAGCATAAAAAAAGGAAGGTCTTAAGCTATTACCTAATTATGAATTGTATTTTTACAAAAAAGAATTGAATTGGAAACACCAAAATCATATACTAAAATATTTATAGTGCTACTTATTGTATTGGTAGTTTGTTTCTTTTTAAATATTTGTTTGGGATCTGTAAGTATTCCTTTTAAAGATGTCGTTGCAGCTATACTAGAGGATAATAGTACCAAATCATCCTGGCAACATATTATTATAAATTACAGAATTCCAAAAGCTGTTACAGCATTATTAGTAGGTTCTGGACTAGGTATCTCTGGCTTATTAATGCAAACTTTATTCAGAAATCCATTAGCAGGACCTTATGTGTTAGGGTTAAGCTCAGGAGCTAGTTTGGGAGTAGCAATAGTCATATTAGGGTCCTCTTTATTTGGAGGAGCATTTTCAGCACTGTTATTAACAAAATGGAGTTTGGTTATCGCATCAAGTATTGGGAGTTTTTTAGTATTATTAGCTGTTATATTGGTTAGTATTAAAGTAAAAGACACTATGGCAATATTAATCATAGGACTCATGTTTGCTAGTGTTACAGCAGCTATAGTAAATATGCTTTCTTACTTTTCTACAGCAGAACAATTACAACGTTACGTGTTTTGGAGTTTCGGTAGTTTAGGAAACCTATCTTGGAATGAATTACTAATATTGTCAGTTATTTACCTAATTGGACTTATTTTAACCATATTTTCTATTAAATCATTAAACGCCCTTTTATTGGGAGATCATTATGCAAAAAGTTTAGGTTTAAATATCAAAAAAGCAAGATTCATTATCATAGTAGCTACAAGTTGTTTAGCGGGAAGTATAACGGCTTTTGCTGGGCCGATTGCTTTTATTGGTTTAGCGGTTCCTCATCTTACAAAATTAATTTTTGATACTTCAAATCACAGAATATTAGTGCCAGCAGTATTGTTTTCTGGAAGTATTTTAATGCTAATTTGTGATAGTATCGCACAATTGCCCACAAGCGAATATACCTTGCCTATTAATGCAGTAACTTCTTTAGTAGGTGCTCCAGTGATTATTTGGTTGTTAATGAGGAAGAAAAAAATGTTTGTATAACCCATCAGTGGGTTTAATAAGCTGAGGCTTGCCTCGAATGAAAAAATAGTGGTTAATTTTAGACCTTGTATTAAGTAGTTTATTTTTAAAATAAAACATTGAAAAAAGAAAGTGAACATATCGTTTTAAAAGCAACGGATTTATCCATTGGGTATCAATCCAAAAAGCAAACCCATACTGTTGCAAAACATATTAATTTCGAACTTAAAAAAGGGGAGTTAGTAGGGCTTATTGGTGCAAATGGTATTGGTAAATCTACTTTATTAAGGACACTTACAAAAACACAACAATCTTTAGCAGGTACTATTCACATTAATAATCAGGAATTAACACAAATTAATCAGCTTACTTTAGCAAAACAGTTGAGTTTAGTACTTACTGAAAATGTTTCACAAACTAATTTATCTGTTCAGGAATTAATCGCTTTAGGTAGGCAACCATATACCAATTGGTTAGGAACGTTATCCGCTACGGATATTGAAAAAACGGCAGCCTCCTTAGATGTTATACAAATTAATGAACTGGCTCATAAAAAATGTTTTGAATTGAGTGATGGACAATTGCAAAAAGTAATGCTAGCAAGAGCTTTGGCTCAAGATACTGATTTGATAATTTTAGATGAACCTACGACTCACTTGGATTTGTATCATAAAGTATACATTTTAAAATTATTGCAAAAATTAGCTAAAGAGACGCATAAAACGATTCTGTTTTCTACACATGAAATTAATGTAGCATTATCTATGTGCGATAAACTAATTGTCATGAAACAAGATAAAACACATTTTGGTACGCCTCAAGAACTAATTAGTAATAATGCATTTGATGATTTATTTCCAAAAGATTTAGTTGAGTTTGATGCTGATAGTAGTTCTTTTAAAATAAAATAATTCGAAGTAGCAACTTCAATAAAATCAAATTATCTTTACCTTTTATATTTAGCTTATATACATATGTCAGAAGCAATCATCATTATAATCGCCAGTATTCTGTTTGGAGTTATTGGTTTTTTAATAGGGAAGCATATTTCCAAACTTCAAAACACCTCAGAATTGAGAGGTGTAAATGAACGTAACTCAATGTTAGAACAACAATTAGGAGATGTAAAGCAATCTGCTAGTGTAGAAAACAAAAAGCTTGAAGATAGTTTTTCAACACAATTGAATTCACTAAAAGAACAACTGTATAAATCTGACCAGGATAAAGAATTGATCAGAAAGCAAAAAGATACAGTAACTATTGAATTAACAAAACTTGATTCAGATTTTAAAAACCTTCAACTTAGAAACGAAGAGCAAAAAGGAGAGGTTGAGAAACTTCAAGAAAAATTCACAAAAGAATTTGAAAATTTAGCGAATAAAATTCTTGATGAAAAGGCAAGCAAGTTTACGGAACTGAATAGAGAAAATATTAAAAATATTTTAAACCCGTTGCAAGAAAAAATACTGCATTTCGAAAAGAAAGTAGAGGACACTCATAAAGAGAGTATAAGTCATCATGCAAGTTTAAAAGAGCAAATTTTAGGCTTGAAAGATTTGAATTTGCAAATGAGTAAAGAAACCATAAACTTAACTAAAGCTTTAAAAGGAGATAGTAAATTACAAGGGAATTGGGGAGAACTAGTTTTGGAACGCGTACTTGAAAAATCTGGATTGGAAAAAGACAGAGAGTATTTTGTACAACAAAGTTTTGTAACTGAAGATGGAAGTAGAGTATTGCCAGATGTTGTGATAAACCTTCCAGACAATAAAAAAATGATTGTTGATTCAAAAGTATCTTTAACACATTATGAACGTTTTGTGAATGAGGAAGATGAAGCAATGCAACAACAATATTTAAAAGAGCATGTAAACTCTATCAAACGACATGTTGAGCAATTAGGAGATAAAAATTATCACGATTTATATAAGATTGAAAGTCCTGATTTTGTGTTGTTATTTATTCCTATTGAGCCAGCTTTTGCAGTAGCATTAAATGTAGATAGCTCCTTATATAAT
>JABSPO010000068.1 GCA_013214625.1 Flavobacteriaceae bacterium | reverse complement strand
TGAATCGTTTATACCATAAGCATAAATTTCATTTTTAGCATAGTTGATAATAATTTTACCAGCTTTTATGTTTACATCAGCATAGTTAATTTCCGCTTCATTGTATAAATACATTAGTTGCTCACGTCTGTTTACTTTTATATAGTCTGTGGCTTTATACTTTACAATATCGGTAAGTGTTTCGGTTAGTTTTACCGAATCTTTTGGGCGAATTGTATCTACCTCTTTATTATTTAAATCCTCGAATTTTGAAGATGAAGGCATACCTGTTTTTAAAGGTTTAGTTGTTAAAGAATCTGATTTCACAACAATTCCCTTAGAAGGTAATTCTTGTGCGTTAGCAAAATTGTTAATAAACAATGCTAAAAATGTTATTAAAAGTATATGTATGGGTTTCAATTGCACCAATGTAAATTCTATTTTTGTAAAAGTATGGCTTAGTTTTTGGAGTGTCAAACATACGATATATTTTTAGTGTATATTTTAAATTTTAGAAAATTTTAACCTAGTAATATGGTTTCGTTTTAAAAGGGTTATATTAAACTAAAAATAGCATATGAATTTAATGTTCTCAATAGTGTATTTGGAATATAAAAATATAAACAGAATTACTTAAAAGTTAATATAAAGATGCATAAATTTAATTGTTTGTTACTACTTATTGGGATACTCTTTTTTTCTTCTTTTTCCTATTTAGAAGAGACCACGCCAGTGAAAGATAAGTTTGTAATTGTACTGGATGCTGGTCATGGAGGGAAGGACCCTGGTAGGCCTACGAAATTGGGGTACACAGAAAAAGCTATTGCTTTAAAGTTAGTTTTAAAAATAGGAGAAGCTTTAGAGAAAAATCCTAGTATAAAAGTTATTTACACCCGAAAAACGGATGTTTTTATAAAGCTACGTGAAAGAGCTCGTATAGCGAATAAAGCTGATGCGGATTTATTTGTATCAATACATTGTAATGCACACAATACTCAAGCCCATGGTACTGAGACATTTGTTGTTGGAGCTTCAAATTCACAAAGAAATTTAGACATAGCTAAAGAAGAGAATGAAGTTATTTTCCTAGAAGATGATTATTCTGAAAATTATGAAGGTTTTGATCCAAATTCACCAGAATCAATTATTGGATTGACATTAATGCAAGAAGAGTATGTAGATCAGAGTATCATGCTGGCAAATTTAATAGAAACTAATTTTGCTAAAAAAGCAAAACGTAAGAGTAGAGGAGTTAAACAAGCTAGTTTATGGGTAATGCACAATACCTACATGCCAAGTGTTTTAATTGAAACTGGATTTATTACGAATAAAAAAGAAGGTGCGTATTTAAACTCGAAAAAAGGGCAAGAGGAAATTTCAAATTCTATTGTTGCTTCAATATTGGAATATAAAAAGAATATAGATCAAGGTTCAGAAGAAGATATCATTATACAAGAGAGTGTTGATAATACTACAGTATATGCAGATGTTGTTTTTAAGGTACAGATAGCAGCAAGTTCAAGAAACCTTGCATTAAAATCATATAATTTTAAAGGACTGAAAGAACTATCAAGAGTTAAGCAAGGGAAGTTGTATAAATATTATAGTGGTAACACTAGTGATTATGATGAAATTAAAGCAATTCAAAAAACAGTAAAAACTAAAGGATACCCTAAATGTTATATTGTAGCTTATAAAAATGGGATAAAAGTTAATCTAAGTACTGTTTTAAAAAAATAAACAATTAGTATTAGCTAAAAAAAGGGAGCCGTATTTAGAGTGATTATAATTAAAATAGTGTTAATTTTGTTAGCGAATCTAAACACAAAATACTTTGAAAATTTCAAGAGAAATTAAAACTGCAATTCTTGTTATTGGTGCTATTGCACTGTTTCTTTTTGGCTTTAGCTACTTAAAAGGACAAGATTTATTCAGTTCCGATAATGTTTTTTATACCGAGTTTGATTATAATGCATTAACTCTTTCGGCACCTGTAACTATTAAAGGGAATAAAGTAGGTAAAGTAGAAGCGATAACGTATGACTTTGAAACGGGTAAAACTAGAGTTTCTTTTTCAGTAGATAATCGGTTCAAATTTTCCAAAAACAGTACCATCAAATTATATGAATTAGGTTTAATGGGTGGGAATGCCATAACTATAATTCCTACTCAAGATTCAGACTTTGCTCAAAATCAAGACTTTTTAAAATCAGAAGTAGAGGAGGGATTAGTGAAAAGTTTAACCAGTAATTTTTCAGGCTTAAGTACCGGTTTAGATCTAACACTTAAAAAAGCTGACACACTTCTTACAGGCTTAAATATGTTCGTAAAGGACGATTCTGAAAAAGGATTAAAAAGCGCTATAGCTGAATTGAATAAAACATTAAAATCTTTCCGTGACTTATCGCAATCAATCAATAACTTAATTGCAAAAGACAATAGCAAGCTTAACTTAATGCTTTCTGAGTTTGAGGAAACTGCAAAATCCTTTAAAGGACTTTCGGATTCATTACAACAAGCTAACTTAGGACAAACAATAGCTGGTTTAGATAAAACATTAAACAAGCTTAATGGTGTGCTTACTGGAATAGAAGAAGGTAAAGGAACTATAGGGAAGTTAATGAAGGACGAAAAGTTGTATGATAATTTTGAAGCAGCAGCTAAGGAATTAGAAGAATTATTACAAGATATTAAGTTACATCCAAAACGATATTTTAGAGTGCTTTCAAAGAAGGAGATTCCGTACGAGAAGCCAGTTACTGAAAAAAAATAATGATTAAGTAAAAAGAATAAACTAATAGCATTTTTCGTTTAATTGAAGTCCTGGAAGGTCAAGCTCACAAGTAAAAAGATAATTTTATAAAATTTTAGATTACTAACTATGAAATACATTGATAATATTTTATTCATAGCAATATTAACCGCAGGGTTATGGTTTTTTGCAAAAAACATTAAGTCACTTGTCCGAAATATTAAATTAGGAAAAGATATTGATAGAACTGATAATAAAGCTGCTCGTTGGAAAAATATGGCTAAAATAGCTTTAGGGCAAGGGAAAATGGTTCGTCGTCCTGTTTCAGGACTATTACACATAGTAGTGTATGTAGGATTTATATTGATCAACATAGAAGTATTAGAAATTGTAATTGATGGTGTTTTTGGTACACATCGTATTTTTACTAAAATTTTACCCGATTCAGTTTATGGTTTTTTAATAGGGAATTTTGAAGTATTAGCGTTTTTAGTACTTGTAGCAGTAATTATATTTTGGATTAGACGTAATGTAATTAAGATTGCACGTTTTTGGAATAATGAGATGAAAGGCTGGCCAAGATCCGATGGAAATATGATTCTATATTTCGAAATGGTTTTGATGACCTTATTCTTAGTAATGAATGCGACTGATATTCATTTTCAAGAAATGAATACAGGTAATGTAATTAGTCAGTATATCGCTCCTATATTTTCTGGTTTGGAAGATAGCACACTTCATATGGTTGAAAGAGGAGCATGGTGGTTGCATATTGTAGGGATATTAATCTTTTTAAATTATTTATATTACTCAAAGCATTTACACATATTATTGGCGTTTCCAAATACATTTTTTGCAAACCTGAATCCTAAAGGACAGTTTACAAATGACGCAAATGTTACTAAGGAAGTAATGATGATGATGGATCCAGATGCTGATCCGTACGCGATGCCTGCAGAAGGAGCAGAGGAAGAGGTGGCAACTTTCGGTGCTAAAGACGTAACGGATTTATCTTGGGTAAACTTATTAAATGCCTATACCTGTACTGAATGTGGGCGTTGTACTAGTGAGTGCCCAGCGAATCTTACAGGTAAAAAATTATCTCCTAGAAAGATAATGATGGATACTCGTGATCGTTTAGAAGAAGTAGGGAAAAATATAGATGCCAATAATGGTGAGTTTAAAGATGATGGTAAAAACTTATTCGATTGGATTACTAAAGAAGAAATTTGGGCATGTACCAGTTGTAATGCCTGTGTAGAAGCTTGTCCGGTAAACATTGATCCTTTAAGTATAATAATGGATATGCGTCGTTATTTAGTAATGGAAGAAAGTGCAGCACCAGCTGAGTTGAATAACATGATGCAGAATGTAGAGAATAACGGTGCGCCATGGCCATACAATCAAATGGACAGGTTAAAGTGGGTTGATGAATAGTAGATAACCTGAAATTTAAATAGAAACTAAAATCGAAGTTGGAATGTATCAACGTGAGTTAGAGTAAATTTTCGCTAAATATTTATAACAAAAATTTGTATCGAGAACTTGTTGTTGAGAGTTTTGATTTTAGAAGTATGAGAAATTGAAACAAATATTAGTACGAGGGCAGTCGAGAATTAATAAAAATAAACCATCCGCTTAAAGCCTTGTGCTTAAAGCCTAAAGCTATAAAACATGAGTGAAGCATTAAAAGTGCCAATAATGGCAGATATGATGACAGCAGGAACAACGCCAGATATTTTATTTTGGGTTGGTTCAGCAGGTAGTTTTGATGATAGAGCAAAAAAAATAACACGTGCTTTTGTAAAGTTATTAAATAAAGCAAATGTAAACTTTGCGGTATTAGGTACAGAAGAAAGTTCAAGTGGTGATGCAGCTAAAAGAGCTGGAAATGAATTTTTATTTCAAATGCAAGCAATCACTAATATTGAAGTGATGAATATGTATGAGGTAAAGAAAATAGTTACTTGTTGTCCACACTCATACAATACAATAAAAAATGAATACCCTGAATTAGGTGGTAAATACGAAGTATATCACCATACCGAGTTTTTACAACAATTGCTTAAAGAGGGGAAATTGAAAATTTCAGGAGATACTTTTAAAGGTAAAAAAGTCACTTTCCATGATCCTTGTTATTTAGGAAGAGCAAACGAAGTGTATGAAGCTCCTAGAGAATTAATTAAATCACTTGGAGTTGATTTAGTTGAAATGAAACGAAATAAATTAAACTCTTTATGTTGTGGTGCTGGTGGCGCACAAATGTTTAAAGAACCAGAACCAGGAAGTATGGATATTAATGTATTGCGTACAGAGGATGCTATGGAAACTTCAGCGGAAATTATCGCTACAGGTTGTCCTTTCTGTAATACCATGATGACAGATGGTGTAAAAGCTAAAGACCAAGAAGGGAAAATTGAAGTGCTTGATATAGCTGAACTATTGGCTAAGTCGTTATAATTATTAAAATAAATTTTGGTTTTGGCTTTTAAAAAAGTCTGAAACCTAAAACCTCATATTTAATGTTAGTAGAATTTAATACATTACCGGAACACTCAAAAATTTGGATATACCAGTCTAATCGTCGTTTTACAGAAGAAGAGTTAGTGCTTGTTTCTGATAAAACAAAAGTATTTTTAGAGCAATGGGTTGCACATGGGACAGGATTACAAGCAGGCTTTGAGTTAAAGTACGAGCGTTTTATAGTTATAGCAGTTAATCAAAATGAACAATCAGCTACGGGTTGCTCTATAGATGCTTCTGTACGTTTTATACAAGAATTAGAACAAGAGTTAAGTGTGGAATTATTAGACAAAATGAATGTAGCCTTTAAACAAGGAGATTTCGTTAATTTCAAAACCTTGTTAGATTTTAAAACAATGGCTAAAAGTGGAGCTATTGGAAAGAAGACAATTGTATTCAATAATTTAGTGACCAACATTGGAGAATACAATGAAAACTGGGAGATTCCAGCTCAGGAATCATGGCATTCTAGGTTTTTTAAATAATAGATATTTCACTTTACCACATGTTATTGTCATTTCACCACTAATTATTGTCACTTCACCACAAGAAACACGTGATTCACATCATAAAGTTGGCACGTTACCCGTTTTTTAACGAGTATTTAAGCTGTGTGGCGATTAAATTATTGTAAAGGGTTGATTTTGAGTATATTTATACTAAGCAACATTAAACCCTTTAAATATGAAAAGAGATAATTCTACTTTCGTTCAGTTGCCTCAAAAAACTTCATTACATATTGACTCCCAAGTCAATAATTTAAAAAAGATTACACAGTTATTATGTGTAATAAAAAAAAACATTAAAAGCTACGTTTCAATTGTTTTAATTGAACAAAATGTAGCAGCTGTTTTAATTAAGGTTAAATACAGGATGTTTTGTAATCACCATTCTATTTTCAAACAGAGTTAATTTAGAAATTACTTAATCTAAATTATTAAAGAATCACGTTGAATTTCCAGTTTTGGATTTCAATACAGTTATATCATATAAACAAGTTTTGTATTTGATAAGGGGTTCTATTACTCATTTTTAAACAGTTTTTATTAACTTCTAATACTAAACATCATGAAAAATTTACTATATATATTCGCAATAGCACCTTTATTTCTTTTCTCTCAAGTAGGGATTAATACTACTAATCCTCAAGAAACATTACATGTTGAAGGAACACTTTGTGTAACAGATACGTCTACTAAAACAGCAGATAAAATATTGGGGTTAGACACTAATGGGACTCTTACAGGGGTTGTTGTTGGTAAAAACTTAGAATTAACGGGTAATGTATTAAGTAGTACAGCTACCGGATCTGCTTATTATTTTGTAGCAACTATATCATTGCCAGGAGGGACTTCAGGGCAGGATTATAATAATCTTGATTTAGATTTACTAGGGGCGAATACATCAAATACCTTATTTAGATTAACAGATAGAACTGCTGGTTATGATATAACTGGTATAGCTGGCGGGACCGATGGAAGGCATATAGTATTATTTAATGTATCAACAAGTAACTTAAGAATATATGATCAAGACTCTAGGTCTTTGGATCAAAATAGAATAATAACATTAAATGCAGGTTTTGTAAATACATCAGGACAAGGAACAGCAGAATTGGTATATGACGGAGCATTAAACAGATGGATCTTAATTGGGTTTAGAGATTAGCTAATAGTATTATAAATTATATAGCAAATAATTATTATTGATTTAATGTTTAATGTTGCTATTTAATATAAATCAATAATGATTGAAACTCCATTTATTTAATAATTGGAGTTTTTTTTATGAAGTTATTATTGATAAACTTGTTAATATTCAATTCTGAAACTCTTTTTTCTCAATACTAAAAATACTATCTTTCCTAAAAATCTTAAAGCTGCCTTGAGGCAGTTTGGTATGGTTTTTTATACTAGTTAGAAAAGAGACGTTTTTATGCAGTACAGAATAATTTTATTAGCACTTATAACCAATTGTTTAGGGTTTTCTCAAGAGACAAATCCCTTACAGACAAATGATGTGTTAGCTCAAAAAAAATGGGTTGAAGCAACATATAGTACTATGACTTTAGAAGAGAAAATCGGTCAATTATTTATTGCTGATGTTTGGTCTGGGAAAGAAAAACTACATACCGATAAAATTAAAAAACTAATTAAAGAAAATCATATTGGTGGGGTGATGTTTTCTAAAGGAGGTCCTTATCGTCAAGCAAAGCTGACAAATGAATACCAAGCACTTTCCAAAACAAAGTTATTAATTACCCAAGATGCTGAGTGGGGGTTAAGTATGCGTTTGGATTCTACCTATGCCTTTCCATGGAATATGACCTTGGGTGCAATTAAAGACGATAGCCTTATTGAAGAAGTAGGGAGACGTATTGGAGAACATTGTAATCGAGTAGGAGTGCACATGAACTTTGCTCCGGATATTGATATCAATACCAATCCGAATAATCCAATTATAGGGAACCGTTCTTTTGGCGAAGATAAAATTAATGTGGCTAATAAAGGAGTTGCATTTATGAAAGGGATGGCTTCGGCTAATGTATTAGGGTCTGCAAAACATTTCCCAGGTCATGGGGATACTTCTCAAGATTCTCATAAAACATTGCCGACAATTGATTTTTCTGCAGAACGTATTGAAAATGTAGAACTATACCCATTTCGCAAAATAATAGAAGCTGGAGTAGCGAGTATCATGGTTGCTCATTTAGATATTCCTAGTTTAGGAACAAAAACAGGTAGGCCTTCATCTTTGTCAAAAGAAATTGTAACTGATTTGTTAAAAGGAAAATTAGGCTACAAAGGGCTAATTTTTACAGATGCTTTAAATATGAAAGGGGCGTCAAATTATAAAGAACCAGGAGATGTTGATGTTGCTGCTTTTATGGCTGGAAATGACATCTTGTTAATTTCTGAAAATATTCCCAAAGCTATTGCTAAAATTAAAAAGGCTTACGAGAAAAAGAAGATTACTGAAGAGCGATTAGCACATTCAGTTAAGAAGATTTTAATGGCGAAATATAAAGTAGGCCTGAATGATTATAAACCTGTTGTATTAGAAAATATTCATTCCGATTTAAATACACGCTCAAATGATTTACTGTATACCAAATTAATAGAAAATGCGATAACGGTAGTAAAAAATGAATCTGATATATTGCCAATACAATATTTAGCAACTACAAATATTGCTTATGTGAAATTTGGGGAAGATGATCATACACCTTATTTAAACAGGTTAAAGCAATTTGCTAAAGTAACGGAAGTGAAAGCAAATCATTTAGATGAGTTAATTATAAAATTGAATACTTATAATTTGGTTGTAATTGGAGTTCATAAATCCAATGCTAATCCTTGGAAATCATATAAGTTAAATGATAAAGAGTTGACTTGGATATATGAAATAGCTAGGACTAACAGAGTTGTGTTAAATATATTCACTCGTCCATATGCGTTACTAGACCTAAAAACAACTACAAATTTTGAGAGTGTAGTAGTTTCTTATCAGAATAGTAAAATAGCGCAGGAAAAGTCAGCAGAAGCATTATTTGGAGCGATTGATATAAAAGGAATATTGCCTGTTAGTTCTAATGAGGTTTTTCCAGTGAATACTTCTATTGAAATAGATAAAATAAACAGGTTAGGGTATGATTATCCTGAGAATCAAGGGTTAAATTTTAAGAAGTTTAAAAAGATTGATTCAATTGTAAATTACGCAATTACAGAAAAAATGACTCCAGGGGTGCAGTTATTGATAGCAAAAGGAGGAAAGATAGTTTATAATAAAAACTATGGATATCATACTTATGCTAATAAGAGAAAAGTGAGTGATAGTACCTTATATGATGTCGCTTCACTTACAAAAATTTTGTCAACATTACCACTAATGATGGAGTTAGAGGAAAAGGGAGTGGTTAGCTTAAACTCTAAATTAGGTGTACTGATCCCTGAATTAGCATCATCAAATAAAAAGAACATAACTGTGAAACAAATGTTGTCACATTATGCACGTTTAAAAGCGTGGATTCCTTTTTATAAATTCACATTGGATAGTATTTCGAAAAAACCATCAAAAGAATTTTATGCAAAGAAAAAATCAGATAGTTTTCCTTTTCAAGTAGCAGAAAATTTATATATCAATAAAGCGTATCAAGATTCAATTTTCAATAGAATAAAAAACACTGATTTACGCAGAAAGTGGAAATATAAGTATAGTGACTTACCATATTATTTATTAAAAAAATATATTGAAAACCATTATGAAACCGGTTTAGATGAATTAATTCAGAATAGGTTTTACAAGCCTTTAGGTTTAAGTGCTACATATAATCCGTTAAAAAAATACCCATTAGCGCAAATTACACCAACTGAAGAAGATTCGTATTTTAGGTATCAAAAGGTACAAGGATATGTGCATGACATGGGTGCTGCTATGCAGGATGGAGTTGGAGGGCATGCTGGAGTTTTTGCTACAGCTACTGATGTTGCTAAAATTATGCAAATGTATATTCAAGGCGGGAATTATGGTGGTAAGGAATACTTAAAAGCTTCGACAGTTAATAAGTTCAATACTTGTTACTATTGTAATATTAATGTAAGAAGAGGGGTTGGTTTTGATAAACCACAATTAGGTAAGATTGGTCCTACATGTGATTGTGTGCCAATGAGTAGTTTTGGGCATTCTGGCTTTACAGGAACTTTTGCATGGGCAGATCCGGAAAATGAATTAGTGTATGTATTCATGTCTAACAGAACTTTTCCTGACGCAACAAATTTTAAATTAGTACGTCAAGATATTAGATCGGAAATTCAGCGTGTTATTTATAACGCATTAGAAATTGAAGCGCCAAAATTAGTAGATAGTGCTAGTGTGAGAAATTAAGAAATCGAAATCGAACTTGAAAAGGAGAATTAATTCATAATATTGTAAAAGATTTTAATATTTAAATCTATCAATTATTAAATTTAAAAAATGAAAATAGCCATAGTTTGCTATCCAACATTCGGAGGAAGTGGCGTAGTAGCTACAGAATTAGGAATTGCGTTGTCAAGGCGAGGACATGAAATACACTTTATAACTTATAAACAGCCTGTACGGTTGGATTTATTGGGGAGTACTATTCATTTTCATGAAGTAAATGTTCCTGAGTATCCGTTATTTCATTATCAACCATATGAATTGGCTTTATCAAGTAAGTTAGTAGATATGGTTAAGCTGCATGGTATTGAAGTGTTGCATGTGCATTATGCTATACCTCATGCATATGCAGCATACATGGCAAAGCAAATGTTGGCTACTGAAGGGATTCATGTACCTATTGTAACAACTTTACATGGTACTGATATAACCTTAGTAGGGAGTCATCCTTTTTATAAACCTGCAGTTACCTTTAGTATTAATGCATCAGATGTGGTAACCTCGGTGTCTCAAAGTTTAAAAGATGATACCTTGCGTTTATTTGATATAACGAATGAAATAAATGTAATTCCTAATTTTATAGATGTTAAAAAGTACGAAGCAGCAAAAGAAGCAGATTGTCAACGTCATTTATTAGCTAATATTTCGGAGCGTATTGTAACTCATGTGAGTAATTTCAGGAAAGTAAAGCGTATTGATGATGTAGTAAAAATATTCTATAGGATACAAAAACATGTTCCTTCAAAATTAATAATGGTTGGTGACGGGCCGGAACGTAAGCCTGCTGAACAATTAGTTAAAGAACTTGGTATAGAAGAAAATGTAATTTTTCTTGGAAAGAGTAATGAAGTAGATAAAATATTATGTTTTTCTGATTTGTTTTTATTGCCCTCAGAAACAGAAAGTTTCGGATTAGCAGCTTTGGAAGCAATGGCTTCAGGTGTGCCAGTAATATCAAGTAATACAGGTGGGATACCAGAAGTGAATATAGATGGTGTTTCAGGGTATTTGGCAAATGTAGGAGATGTTGATACTATGGGAGATAAAGCTATTTCAATATTAGAAGATGAAAGTGTTTTAAATGAGTTTAAAAAGAGCGCAAAAGAAATTGCTAAGAAATTTGATTTAGAAGCTATTGTTGGAGATTATGAGCAATTATATATAAATGCAATAAATTTATAACAACATGAAATTAGGTTTACTATTACTAACAATATTAATTGGATGTAGTTCTTCTAAAAATGTAGATACACCTGCGGAAAAGAATAATGAAAACACTCAGTTGAGTTTTGAAGTCTTAGTTGAAGATCAAATAGGAGGTTTCGTTAAAGAAGAAATTCGCATAATTAAAAACCGAGAAAGTTTATTAGAGGTGTATGGTTATGTAAATAGAATTAGAAAACCTGGTTTTTCAATTCCAAAGGTTGATTTTTCTAAAGAAACTATAATTGCGGTATTCATGGGGGAGAAAACTACTGGAGGTTTTTCAGTTACTATTGAAAATGTAAAGGAAGAAAATAAAAAATTAATAGTTAAAATAAAGGAAACTAAACCTGGTCCAAAAGATATGGTTACAATGGCTATTACTCAACCATTTTGTTTTGTAAAAATAAATAATGTAGGTAAAGAATTTGTTTTTGAAAAATTATAGAATAATCAATTATGAAAATCAATTTCTTTGATGTAAACCCAAGAGGTTTGAATAAAGGTCTAACTTTTAGAATAAGAGAAGCTATGAGGTGTTAAACCCACTGGTGGGAAAAAAGCGATAAAACTTAGTTTTATCGCTTTTTTTTTGTGATTTAAATATTATTTTATTGCAATACCATATCAGTACTTTCAAAAATCTTATCAGCAGAACTAGCAATAAAACCTTTAAATAATTCGCCATTAGCCATTGGGTGTCTGAAAGCAAACTCGTAATAACAAGAAGTTATTTCTTTAGCGCCTTCTTCAAAATTAACAATAAATTTATCAGCTAAAATACTAGATTGTTCTAAAAAATCTTCTGGAGTACCTTTAATTTCTCCACCAGACGCATTTAATTCATGACCGTTTTCTTTTAAGAAGTTGTTTACTTCAATAATAGTATTAAAAGTATCTAACTTGTTAATATCTACTGTAAAGTGGTTAGCACAGAATCCGTTTACATATAACCATGCAGCATATTCCGATTCGTTTAGTAGGGTGTTGTACAGTTCAAAATTAGGTGTATCCCATAAACGCCCTTTAAACACTAACTCTTCAGCAGAAACAGTAGTAAAGTCGACAGTATCTAGAGTGTTTTTTACTATTGATTGTAACTCAACAGATAATTCTGAAGTTAATAACTGACTAATGAATACTAAAGGAGCGTTCTTATCAGTTTTATGAGCAAAATGTTTTGCGTATAATTTCTTTTTTTCAAAATGATAATCAGCAACATATTCGTAACCATTGTTTATAAATGTAGTCGCTAATACGTCAATGTTTACTCTAGGATCGTCAAAAGTTCTAAACGCTACGTGGTCATTAGCAATAGTGCTATTCCCTTGAGCTTCAAATAAATTTTTCACTTTTTGTGCAGAAGGAGTACGTTCAGTGTACTCATTCCATAATTGATCGAATAATTGTGTTGTTGTCATCATATGTATTATTTACATTGCAAAAATAAGTCAAATTAATTTTTTAAATTCTAAATATTGGTTAATTTTGTGCTTTAGATAGCGATATTTTTAAAATACGATTAGTTCTGTGTTGTAAAAATGTCAAATTAATTATTTATATATTAAAAACACCTCATAATGAGTCAACTTGATTATACAGATAAACAAATTCTATTAGCTTTAAAAGCTGATGCACGTAAAGCGTTTTCTAAAATAGCCGACGATTTAAAGATTTCTAATTCTTTAGTACATCAGCGTATAAAAAAGATGAAAGAAGATGGTGTAATTATTAAAGCTGATTTAATTTTAGATGAGAAAAAAATAGGATATAGCACCAAATCCTATGTTGGAATTAGACTTAAAGAGGCTCGATTTGCTGATAAAGTAGTTGAAAAACTAAAAGATATAGTAGAAGTAACAGAATGTAACTATGTGTCGGGTAAATATGCTATTTTTGTACTAGTTTATGCAAAAGACAATGACCATTTAAGAAGTGTTTTGTATGATCATATACATGAAATAGAAGGAGTAGGTGGTACCGATTCTTTTATTTGCTTTAGTACTAATTTTGATAGATCTGTACCCGTAACTTTAGGAGAGAACTAATGAAAAAGAATTTAGAACAATTAAATAATAAATTATCTGGCGATGTAAAATTTGATAATTTACATCGTGGTATGTATGCAACAGATGCATCGGTATACCGAAAGTTGCCTTTAGGGGTTGCTTATCCAAAAACTATTACCGATTTAAAAGAGTTGATATCGTTTGCAACCACAAATAAAACCTCTTTAATACCTCGTACAGCTGGTACTTCTTTAGCTGGACAATGTGTAGGAGATGGTTTGGTGGTAGATGTTTCAAAATATTTTACAGAAATCATTTCTTTTGACAAAGACAAGAAGCAAATAACCCTGCAACCTGGAGTTGTTCGTGATGCTTTAAATGTATATTTAAAACCTTTTGGAGTATTCTTCGGACCAAATACGTCTACTTCTAACAGATGTATGATAGGAGGCATGGTTGGTAATAATTCTTCAGGAACAACATCTATTCAATATGGTGTTACTCGTGATAAGATAGTATCAATGAAAACGATACTATCGGATGGTAGTGAAGCGGAGTTTAAAGCAATTAGCAGAGAAGTTTTTCAAGAAAAATGTTCCTTAGGGACTTTAGAAGGGAAGTTGTATGAGGAGATTTATAAAGAATTATCTGATGAAGCTGCTCAAAATGAAATAGAAACGGAATTTCCAAAACCGGAAATTCACCGTAGAAATACTGGGTATGCCGTAGATGAATTGTTGTGGTCGAATACTTTTGGGAAAAGAGAACGCGATTTTAATTTCTGTGATTTATTATCAGGAAGTGAAGGGACCTTAGCATTTACTACAGAAATCACATTACAATTAGACGATTTACCTCCTACAGAGGCGGTAATGTTAGCGTCGCATTATAATAGTATAGACGATTGTTTAAGTGATGTTGTAAACACCATGAAACATAATTTGTACACTTGTGAAATGATGGATAAAATCATTTTAGATTGTACAAAAAACAATGCGATACAATCAAAGAATCGATTTTTTATAGAAGGCGATCCTGCGGCAATTTTAATGTTGGAAATAAAAGCGCCTACAATAGAAGAGGCAAAAGAAAAAGCTCAACTATTAATAGTCGATTTAGAAAAGGTAGGGTTGAGTTATGCAAATCCTATTTTAATAGGTAAAGAAATCAATCAAGCCTTGGAATTGCGTAAAGCTGGTTTAGGTTTGTTAGGGAATATGGTAGGCGATAGAAAGGCGGTTGCTTGTATAGAAGATACAGCAGTTGCTTTGCCCGATTTAGCTGATTTTATAGCCGATTTTTCGGTATTAATGGATAAATATCAGCAGAAAGCGGTGTATTATGCACATGCTGGTGCTGGAGAAATACATTTACGTCCAATTTTAAATTTAAAAGAAGGTGAAGATGTAGGGTTGTTTAGAAAAATAACTACTGAAGTTGCTCATTTAACTAAAAAATATGGCGGTTCGTTCAGTGGTGAACACGGTGATGGTATTGTTCGTGCTGAGTTCTTACCTATTATGATAGGAGAGAAGAACTATCAGTTATGCCGACGTATAAAAGGACTTTTTGATCCGAATAATATTTTCAATCCAGGGAAAATTGTTGATGCTCCAAAAATGGACGAATCGCTTCGTTATGAAATAGATAGAAAAGAACCTGAGTTAAAAACGCTAATGGATTTTTCTGATTCTGAAGGCTACTTGCGTTTAGCAGAAAAATGTAACGGTTCTGGTGATTGTAGAAAGGATGTGTTTGCTGGTGGATCAATGTGCCCCAGTTACCGAGCAACTAAAGATGAAAAAGATGTTACCCGTTCGAGAGCGAATACACTGCGTGAGTTTTTAACCAATTCTGATCAGAAAAATAAATTCAATTCTAAAGAAATTAAAGAGTCCTTAGATTTATGTTTAAGCTGTAAGGCTTGTGCAAGTGAATGCCCTAGTAATGTTGATATAGCCGTAATGAAATCGGAATTTTTATATCAATATCAAAAGGAAAATGGGTTCAGCTTACGTTCAAAGTTATTCGCATATAATACCAAAATGAATAAGTTGGCTTCTAAAGTGCCAGCCATAAGTAATTTTGTTTTTTCTAACCCAATTACTGCAGGTTTGTTAAAGAAAATGAATGGTGTAGCTCCCGAGAGAAGTTTACCATTGGTTTCAAGATCTTCTTTAAAAATATTAATAAAGAAAGATCAAAAATTAAGTAAGCCTATAAAGTCTATTTATTTATTTGTAGATGAATTCACTAATTATTTAGATGCTCAAATTGCGTTTGATACCTATGATTTATTAACAGCATTAAATTATAAAGTACTTTTTGTAAATCATGAAGAAAGTGGTAGAACATTTATTTCAAAAGGATTTTTAGAACAAGCAAAAGAAGTAGCTACAAAAAATATTGCTAGTTTTAAAGGGAAAATTTCGGGTAAAACACCTTTAGTAGGAATTGAGCCTTCAGCTATACTAACATTTAGAGATGAGTATAAACGTTTAGTAGACGATAAAGAAGTTGTAATCGAAATTGCTAAAAATACTTTTTTAATAGAGGAGTTCCTATCAAGTGAAATTATCTTAGGTAATATCTCTTCGGAACAGTTTACAAAAGAGCCGATGGCTCTGAAAATTCATAATCACTGTCATCAAAAGGCATTGAGTAATCAGAAGGTAACATTTGATATATTGAACTTGCCTGAAAATTACAAACCAACTATTATTACATCAGGATGTTGTGGTATGGCTGGTAGTTTTGGATATGAGCAAGAGCATTATGAAGTGAGTATGAAAGTAGGGGAGCAAACGTTATTCCCATCCGTACGAAAAGCACCAAAAGAGACAATTATTGTAGCTAATGGGACGAGTTGTAGGCATCAAATAAAAGATGGAACACAACGAGTTGCGCTCCATCCGGTAAGTGTATTGTTACAAGCTTTAAAAGCTTAATTGATTGTATATGAAGTGATTTTCTGATCTGTAATTATTGTAGCTGTTTCAGGAATTGGTAACGTTCCGGGTAGCGCAGATAAATCTTCTAATGTATAAGTAGTTGTACTTTTGGAGTCAATTAAACCAACATTGTCAGCATAATAATTGTTTATAGTTAATACATCTTGTGTGTCAATTATTGTAATTGTAATTGGAACCCCGATAACAGTAACTTCTGTAGTAACTTTAATACTTAAAATGATATCTGATTTGATAATGTCATTAAAAGTTTCTGAACCTACGGTGTGATTTGCTAAAGTTCCTTGTTGTACCGTTTTAAAAGTATAGGTAATATCAAGGTCAAACCCACCAATGTTTTGTGTAGTATCTCCTGATTGAGTACTTAATGTAGTTCCAGCTGATTTACTTTCATCAATTAATTTTGTGTCATCTAAATTGATAACTATATCAGTTCCTCCAAAAGCACTTAAAGGTAATGTAAAATCTCCTTTCATATAGGTAATACCATTTTGTGCTCTAAAATAGTTTTGATCGTATAGTTGAGTCATTACACCAGAACTTCCTGCACTTGAGCTCATTCCAAAATAGTCATTAGTATCAATGGTTGTAGTTTCGTCAACTAAAATTTCATCAACTGTATCAGTAGGTGGGTTGGTGCCATCATCAGTAGTTACATCATACACCCATTCATCTCCTAGGCTAAGCGTAAAGTAATTATGAATAACATCAGGTATAATACCATCAAAGTCATCATCACTATTTGATACATATCCATCTGGTTGAGTACATGAAGACATTGATACATTAGGGTCCCCTAATCCATCTGAGTCTGTATCAGCATACCATAATGTTTCAGTACAAGAGCTAGCATCATCATCGCTAGAGCAGGAAAATATTGTCATAGCTATGAATAAAATAAACAGCGTGGTTGTTTTAATGGTAGAAAATTTCATAATTTTTTTAGTTTTGTTAAATTATTAGTAAGACGATTAATCTTTAATTTTGTTACAAAATATTTTGTAAACATAGTATATTTTTTTGAAAGGAAATAAATAGTAAAGCACAGTGTATTTTTTTACATTTGTTTAAAAAATAGAGTAATGTCAGGAAATACATTTGGAAAGTTATTTAAGCTTACCACATTTGGGGAATCACATGGTAAAGCACTTGGAGGAATTATTGATGGATGTCCTGCAGGGATAACTATAGATTTTGATGCTATTGAAAATGAGATGAATAGAAGGAAGCCTGGGCAATCAGCTATCGTCACTCAGCGTAAAGAACCAGATTCTGTAGAGTTTTATTCAGGAATTTTTGAAGGAAAAACTACTGGTGTGCCAATAGGATTTGCCATTCATAATACCAATCAGAAGTCACATGATTATTCACATATAAAAGATAATTACAGACCATCACATGCCGATTATGTTTTTGATAAAAAATATGGTCACCGTGACTATAGAGGAGGAGGAAGAAGTTCTGCTCGTGAAACTGCTTGTAGAGTTGTAGGAGGTGCTATTGCGAAACAATTATTGTCCGATATTAAAATAAATGCTTTTGTGTCGTCTGTAGGCGATATATTTATAGATAAGCCATATCAAGAGTTGGATTTTTCTAAAATAGAAAGCAATCCTGTACGTTGTCCTGACCCTGTTTTTGCAGAAAAAATGGAAGCTCGAATAAAACAAATTCGAAAGGAAGGGGATACTATTGGAGGAACGGTTACTTGTGTAATACAAAACGTTCCTGTAGGATTGGGTGAGCCAGTTTTTGATAAGTTACATGCCGATTTAGGAAAGGCAATGCTATCCATTAATGCAGTAAAAGGCTTTGAAATTGGTAGTGGGTTTTGCGGTGCTAAAATGAAAGGTAGTGAGCATAACGATTTGTTCAATGCTGACGGTACAACTAAAACAAACCTTTCAGGAGGGATTCAAGGAGGGATTAGTAACGGAATGGATATTTATTTTAGAGTAGCTTTTAAGCCTGTTGCAACCATTATGCAAGAGCAAGAAACTATTGATAAAAATGGAAACATGGTTAAAATAATGGGGAAAGGCCGTCATGATCCATGTGTAGTTCCCAGAGCTGTACCAATTGTTGAGGCAATGGCTGCTTTAGTTTTAGCTGATAATTATTTAATTAATAGAACAAATAGAGTTTAAAATATGAAAAAGTTACCACTATATATAAAAATTGTTTTAGGGATGGTTTTGGGTGTTGTATTTGCACTGATAATGACAAATTTTGATTTTGGAAAAGGATTTATTCAAGATTGGATTAAGCCTTTTGGTAAAATATTTATCAGTTCGTTAAAACTCATAGCTGTACCGTTAATTTTGGCTTCATTGATAAAAGGAGTATCGGATTTAAAAGATATTTCTAAGCTTTCTAAAATGGGAGGAAGAACAATATCAATATATATTGTTACTACAGTTTTAGCAGTTTCAATAGGGTTGGTAGTTGTAAATGTGGTTCAACCTGGGAAATATATTGATGAAGGTACTAGAACTGAGCTTATTGAGAGTAATCAAGAACAGGCAACTAGTAAAATTGAAGCGTCTGTTAAACAAAAAGAATCGGGACCTTTACAAGCTTTGGAAGATTTGGTGCCATCAAATATATTTGAAGCAGCAAGTAGTAATCGTAATATGTTGCAAATAATCTTTTTTGCGGTATTTTTTGGAATAGGTTTAATTCTAATACCAGAAAAGAAATCTAAGCCAGTAATAGACTTTTTCGATGGTTTTAATGAGGTGATTTTAAAAATGGTCGATCTAATCATGCTTGCGGCACCATATGGTGTTTTTGCATTATTAGCGGCATTGATAGTAGAGTCGCCTAGTATCGCATTATTTAAAGCTTTAGGGATGTATGCATTGTGCGTTGTGCTAGGGTTGATGTTAATGATTGGTGTATACATGATTATAGTGTCAGTTTTTACTAAAAAGAACCCTATATGGTTTTTAAGAAAGATTGCTCCTGCACAATTATTAGCGTTTTCAACGAGTAGTAGTGCAGCTACTTTGCCTGTAACTATGGAAAGAGTTACTGAGCATATTGGTGTAGAAGAAGAGGTGGCTAGTTTTGTATTACCAATTGGAGCTACTATTAATATGGATGGAACAAGTTTGTATCAGGCAGTTGCAGCAGTGTTTATCGCACAAGCTTTTGGTATGGAGTTAGAATTGTCAACACAGTTAGGTATTATTGCAACAGCAACCTTAGCGTCTATAGGTTCAGCAGCTGTTCCTGGTGCTGGAATGGTAATGTTAGTTGGTGTACTTGGTTATGCTGGGATTCCTGAAGCAGGTTTGGCATTAATTTTCGCAGTTGACAGACCATTAGATATGTGTAGAACAGTTGTAAATGTAACTGGTGATGCTGCGGTTTCTATGTTAGTAGCCAAATCTGTTGGTAAACTAGGGGAGCCTAAAGTGAAAAATTGGGATGACAATTATACGGGTGATATCGTATAAAAAAAAAGGATAAGTAACAAAGGTTTTCTTATGTTGAATGATAACGTTTGAAAACCTTTTTTTTTCATTAGTCTAGAGATGTTTTTAGCCACTTGATATCTCGATAATTCAGCTTCTGAGTAGTTCATTGATGCACTTCTTTGATTTGGTTTTAAATATTCTTGAGGGAAATTTAACTTTTTCGCCGATTTATATATAGATTTAGCATATAATTCATTATTTTCTGAAAGTAATTTAAGAGGTAAATTATAGAAGGTTGCCCTTAAATGTTCTTTTCTATCTGTGATAATTTCTACTTTTTCAGGGGTATAATCTGCAACACTTTTTTCAGTATATAATTTAATGATTTCTTCATTGTTTACTGTCATTAAAACCCCGTAAGCTTTTTCTTTTTCACACTGAATTAATGAAGCTCGATTTCCGATTTTTAATGTATAGTTATTTAAGTATCCCTTCCTGGGGCTAGACGAGTTTATTTCGTTTTTCATTATAATATCCATATCCATAAAAAAAAACACTTCCAGATATTTTATTTTTAATCCTATCAGGACTTAATTAACAGCCCCAATAGCTACCGGTATACCTCGGGCGAAAAAAATATTGCTAAATTAATACCTCGTGTGTTTGCATCGAGGACGTTAATTTACTCATAACTGGAATATATACAACAGCTTTTGTTTAAGGTGCAGCCTGATCTTTAGCGTAATTTAATATTTCTCCTTCTGATTTAGCAATAAGAATTGAACCACAACTATCACTCCAAACATTTACGGCAGTTCTGAACATATCAAGAATCCTATCAACGGCTAATATTAAGCCTATTCCTTCTAGGGGTAGGCCAACAGCTGTTAACACTACAGAAATCATTACAAGGCCTGCCATTGGTATTCCAGCAGCACCAATAGAAGCTAATAGTGAGGTCGCTACTACAATAATTTGTTCCACATAGCTTAATTCAATCCCGTACGCTTGTGCAATAAACATTGCTGCAATACATTCATATAGGGCTGTACCGTCCATGTTTATGGTTGCTCCTAATGGTAGTACAAAACTGGTAACTTTATTGGAAACACCTGCTTTGTTTTCTATGGCTTCCATAGTTAATGGTAGTGTAGCTGAAGAGGAAGAGGTGGAAAAAGCTGTTAATAACGGAATAGACATTGATTTTAAATGTAATAGAGGATTTATTTTTCCGTAAAATTTTAATATCAAAGGAAGCACAATTGTAGAATGGATTATAAGTGCCGCAAGTACCGTTATCATATATAGCCCTAATCGTTTAGAAATACCAATTAACGCTTCAGAATCTCCCGCTTGATCTGCTACAGTCACTGCTACAATACCTAAAACACCAAATGGAGTAAATTTAATGATCAAATTTGTGATTTTCATCATCAATTCAAAACCAGCATTTACCCCTGTTAGCAAAAAAATTTTATTTTTCTCATTTAATTTAGAAGTAAAAAAGCCGACTAATAGCGCAAAGAAAATTATAGATAGCATTTGATTGTTTACTAATGCTTCAAAAATATTTTCAGGAATAATATTGACTATGGTGTCGCCAAAAGATTCAGTAGCAATACTCAAACCTTTAACTTCTTGCACTAAACCTAAATCGGCACCAACACCAGGTTGAATAAAGTTAACCATAAATAAACCAGTACTTATTGCTAAAACACTTGTAAGTAAATAATAGGAGATGGTTTTAAAACCTAACTTTCCTAAATCCCCGCTACTTCCAATATTTGCAACACCAGAAGCTATTGATGTTAAGATTAATGGTGCAACAACCATTTTTAAACTTTTCATAAATATATCTCCCATCCAGGCGACATATTTTACATAATCTGCTAAAAATAATCCGTATGCTATTGCTAAAACTATTGCAATGAGTATTTGCCAATGAAGTTCAATTTTTTTCATATATAAAGATAAACTGTT
>JABSPO010000067.1 GCA_013214625.1 Flavobacteriaceae bacterium | reverse complement strand
AAGGCGTATTTACTAACTAAAACACTTAATGTAAGAAGGGTAAGACAAAACATCCGTTAGAAAATGTTCACTTAAAGTTACTCATTCTTTTTGTTATAAATATATATTCTGTTAAATATTTTATCGCGGAGAAGAAACTTTAGCTCATAATTAGTCACAAATATTAGTGAAAATATTATTAACGTATAACATAGATACAAGCAACAAACCTGTAATAAAACATTCAATAAGCGCTTACTACTGATTGTTAGTAACAAGTGAAATATAACTGAAAGGATAAATAATGGCATCTAGATAGATAGATATAAATAAATAGACACACACGACATAAAGTTAGATGTTCTATACTTTCTTGCAGTTCATAAATGAAACTAAATTTGTTAATTATTTTTAGCGTTATTCCGAGATTATTTCTGAGCCTCATTGTATAAATGAAAAACTTAGATAATGAGATCCTAAACCTAGTTCAAGTTGACGTAAAAAGCTCCTAATAATTTATGATAAATCATTAGGAGCTTTTTTTATATAGAATGGGATTAATCTCTTCTCTTCTTTTTCTTAGGCTTTTTTATATCTGTATCAGCAACTGGTTTTTGTTGAGAAACAATATAGCTTGCCAATAATTTTTCTATCAATTCATCCTTAGTTAAATGATGAAAAACAGTCTTTACTTTATCTTTTAAAACCAGTGAAACATCACGATTAGGCTTGGTTTTAAATATCTTCTTCGCCCACAATACCGTGTTATTTTCTTCAATACTTAAAGCATCTGGTTTTTTTAACTCATTAAACTGAAGTCCTAGTGCTTCTTCAAAATCTGGGATATGATCTAATTCATCTTCCTGTATCACAGATAAGGACAATCCTTTTGCACCTGCCCTAGCTGTTCTACCACTACGGTGCACATATGTTTCAAATGTATCAGGTAAATGATAGTTTACTACATAAGAAATTTCTTTAACATCAATTCCTCTTGCTGCTAAATCAGTTGCTACCAACGTATTGATATACCCTTCTCTGAATTGCTCCATGATTCTATCACGAATTCCTTGCGATAAACTTCCGTGTAAAGCGCCAGATGAAAAACGATTAATAGCTAAGTTTTTTGCTAACTTATTTACAGCAGCTTTGGTTTTACAAAATATAATACCACGCTCTCCTTCTTTAGATGCTAAAAAATGCATTAACACCTCTAACTTCTCAATAGGCTCAACAACTACAAAATGATGATCTATCCCTTGGTTTCCAACAGTTTTCATGTCAGCACTTACTTGTGTGACATGTTTTGACATGTAATTCTGAATCAGCTGCTTTATCGTCCCTGGCAAGGTAGCCGAAAACAATAAAGTCCTTCTTGTCTTAGGTAAAACTGCTACAATTTCATCTAATCCGTCTTTTAACGAAGTAACCATTTCGTCAGCTTCATCCAATACTAAATAATCAGCTGTAGTTATATTAATTTCTCCACGTTTAATCAAATCAATTAAGCGACCTGGTGTAGCAACTACAACATGAGTAGCTTCTTTTAAGCGTTCTATTTGTGGCTTAATTGGTGTTCCTCCACAAATTGAGGCAATTGACATTTCTGGAAGGTTTGTAGCGTAAGATTCTAAATTAGCAACTATTTGTTGTCCTAATTCTCTTGTAGGAACTAAAACAATCGCTTGAATAGTATTTTTGGTAGTATCAATTAATTGCAATAAAGGCAATCCAAAAGCAGCTGTTTTACCTGTTCCGGTTTTTGCCAATCCAACAAAATCATCTTTTTGACTTAGTAAAACTGGAATTGTTTTTTCCTGAATTTCTGTTGGCTCAGTAATATTTAAATCAATTAAACTTTTATTTATTGCTGAAGAAATCCCTAAATCAGAAAATGTTGTAGACATATGTATTGTAATTATAAATTAGATATAACTTGAACTTAGCATAAGATTTTTAAAATACTATTCTCGATTCAATTCTCTATTGAAAATCACTCAAACTGACATGTTTTAAAAGTTCATTTCGTCAGATTAAGTGAAAATGTGTAATAATTTTGTATCGAAATCAAGTAATTAACCTTCATCAAACTCAGGTTATAAAAAAATCCTATTTAATAAAAAATAGGATTTTAAAAATGTACTATTTATGTAGTACTTATATTTTTTTAACTCTAACGGCGTTCATTCCTTTCATCCCTTTTTCAAGTTCATAAGAAACTTTGTCGTTTTCTTTAATTTCATCAATTAATCCACTTACGTGAACGAAATATTTTTCTTGATTTTTACTATCGATAATAAATCCGAAACCTTTTGAATCATCAAAGAAAGACACCTTCCCTTCATTTCCAAAACCAGCATCATCCTCTTCTCCAGCAACCTTTTTAGGAATAAAGATATCGATACTTTCTAAATCAATCTCTTCCTTCTTTTTAGTTGGATCTGGCGGAGTATCAGTTAACTGTCCAAATTCATCAACATAAACTAACATATCTTCAAGACTCGTAGGCTTTACGGCATTTGCTTTACGTTCAGCTTTTTTCTTTTCTTTAATTTCACGCTTTTTTAAACGCTTTTTTTCTTTTTCAATCTTGTTAAATGTCTGTTGTGATTTTGCCATTATTTACTCTTAATTTTGTTTTTTGTATTATATAATCATGAACTGAAAACACTTTATTATAAGTACTTTATCACTCCAAATATACTGCAAATATAGGCTTTCCTATTTAATTCTGTTAAAATCTGTTAAACAAATTATAAATTATTCATTCAAATTGAGGTGATTTAATAAATATCACTACCCTATTATACTTAATTCATTATGGTAGTTGCCCAATTATCATTTGCTTTCCTGATTAATACTTGTGGTTTTTTAGCCAACCACTTCTTATGTGTATTGATTAATTTGGAATTATAAAACAAATACAACTTTCCATCTCTTACCTCAAATGATTTAGGATTTATTCCTACTTTTTTATTTTTTAAAGCAATAGCATAGGCACACCATCCCCCATATTGTGGAGTATATTTTTCAGGGGTACTTTTAAATAGATTTAAATTTACTTCATTAGAAAACTTGAAATTTACATTATCATAAGTAAATCTATGCTCATCATTCCCTTTAAGAGCTTCATTACTAAAATATGAAACTACATCATAACCATTGGCGACATACCCTTTTTGAGTATTATATATTGTGTTTTGACCGTATGATGTTACAGTTATAACAAACGTTATTAAATAGTATATTGTCTTCATTTAATTCTCAAATTTTCGTCCGATTACAGGAATGTCTTTTTTATAGTTCCATAAGATAATACTGCTAACTACAAATACAAAAACTGCAGTATAAAATAGCACACCCGAATCTCCATTTACCACTATCCCTAATTGCGTTAAATGCATCATAATTGCTCCGCCAATGATTCCCATTGTTAATCCTGCACCTACCCAAACAGTTTTAGGAACTAGAAGTAACACTCCAGCAATAAGCTCTAATACACCAATACCTATTCTTCCAACCGGTTCTAAACCAACTTTAGAGAATATATAAACACTATCAGGATGAGCAGCAAATTTAAAACGTAATGTTTGGATCAAAATTAGTGCGATTAAGATTCTTAATCCTAGTAAAATGTGTTTTTTCATTGTTATTATAGTTTATTCTAATAAATATTGTCGGTGCAAGCACAAGAGGTCTGATAATCTATATCATATTTCGTTCAAGACAAGCCACAGGTTATTAACCCCACTGGTGGGATTAATAAAATTATTTAGAAGCTAATTTTTATCATTTGAATTACCACTACGATCAATAGTAGACTTCCTATTACTTTATTGATTGTTGTAGTAATTCCTTTTACTTTCATTTTGAGTATATGGCTGCATTTCCCATAACCATATAAAGTGATTGATTTTCCTATAAAAGCCCCAAAAAAGAATGCAGAAAGTAACAACAAGTCAGTGTTCAAATTTAATTGAATCATTTTAGTACTTAAAAACGAAATAACTAATAGCCAATAAATTAAAACGGTTGGGTTAAACAATCCTAATAAAAAACCAATCCCTTCTTTTGATAATCGAACTTTATTTTTGGTAACGAGACATTCTCCATTCTCATCTTTAATACAGTTTTTCTTTCCGAAAATCAAGACAATTCCTATAACGAATAGTAGTAACATTATTATATATTCCAACCAGTTGTTCTGGGAAATAAACTCTTGAATTGTTTTAAAATAACTAATTGCAAACAATATTAATAACAACTCTCCTATTGCTGCGGGAAATACAATTTTTAAAGCACTTGATATATTTTCCTTAATAGTTGTATTTATAACAGCTACATTAACAGTACCTAATGGTAATGCACCAATTATTGCTACTAATAAACCTGTAAAAAAGTAAAGAATTAAATTCATAGCCCATTGGTAGCAACTTTAGTTAGTTCCTTACAATTAAATTATAAATATTTAATTTAAAACTGATTGAATTTTACTTTTTAAATCAGGCAATACATCAGTTACAAACCATTTATTTTTTGCCTGCCAAATATTGTTTCTTGGTGATGGATGTGGTAATACAAAGTATTTTGGCAAATAATCACCAAAATTAAACACTGTTTCAGTAAGGGTTTTCTTAGCTGTTTTTTTTAAGTAATAATTCTGTGCATATTTACCTATTAATAAAATCAAAACATCATTATTTATTTTATCCAATAATTTTGAATGCCATAACGGTGCACATTCTTTTCTTGGTGGTAAATCACCTGTTTTTCCTTTTCCTGGATAACAGAATCCCATAGGAATCATGGCTACTTTTTCAGCATCATAAAAATCTTCCATACTAATCCCCATCCAGTTTCTTAAATTTTCACCACTTTTATCATCCCACGGAATACCTGTTCTATGAACGACACTCCCTGGTGCTTGACCAATAATAATTATTTTACTGGCCGCACTTGCTGCAACAATAGGCCTAGGACCAAACGCTAAGAAAGCAGTACATTCTGTACATTTATGAATACGATTTAATAGTTTTTCCATATAGTTTAATACATCAATAATTATATCAATGATATCTTAAATTATCCTTTCATAAATATAGTAAATTTCTGTACTTTGCATACTATTATACTCAAACCATTCAAGTGAAAGTCTGTATTGCCGAAAAACCAAGTGTTGCCCGAGAAATAGCTACTGTATTAGGAGCTAACACTAAACGTAATGGATATTTTGAAGGCAATGGATATATAGTTACGTATACATTCGGGCATCTATGCACACTATTTGAACCCAATGATTATAAACCCTATTGGAAAAGTTGGGATTTGAATAACTTACCTATGCTTCCTACAAAGTTTAAAACTAAAGTAGTAGCAAATGATGGTATTCAAAAACAATTCAATATTGTTAAAAATTTATTTGATAAAGCGACTGTGGTTATCAATTGTGGCGATGCTGGACAAGAAGGAGAACTCATACAACGTTGGGTTATTGATCAAGCGGGATATACTGGGCCAATACAACGCTTATGGATATCTTCCTTAACAACAGAAGCTATTAAAGAAGGGTTCAAAAACTTAAAACCTTCTGAGGATTATGATAATTTATACTATGCTGGTTTTTCAAGAGCAATTGGCGATTGGCTACTAGGCATGAATGCTACTAGGCTGTATACTATAAAACATGGAGGATACAAACAAGTATTATCAGTAGGTAGAGTACAAACGCCAACTTTAGCAATGGTTGTTGATCGTTTTAAAGAAATAGAAAAATTTAAGCCCCAAGCATATTGGGAATTACAAACATTATATAGGGATACTTTATTTAATTGTGAAGAAGGTCGTTTTTTAGAAAAATCTGAAGGAGAGCTATTTGCCAATAAAGTTCAAGAAAGTGACTTTGAAATTGTCTCTATTACCCGAAAAGAAGGAAAAGAATACGCGCCAAAATTATTTGATTTAACTGGATTACAAGTTTACTGTAACACCAAATTCGGATTTACAGCCGATGAAACCTTAAAAATAGTTCAGAAATTATACGAACAAAAAGTAGTCACCTATCCAAGAGTAGACACTACATTTTTACCAAATGATGTTTACCCCAAAATAGCTGGCATACTAGGAAACTTATCTAATTACAGTAGACTAACACAGCCATTACTTGGGAAGAAAATAAAAAAATCAGCTAAAGTCTTTAATGACAAAAAAGTAACCGATCACCACGCTATTATTCCTACAGGAGTTCAAAACAACTTGCAATACAATCAGCAACAGGTATATGACATTATCACTAAACGTTTTATTGCCGTTTTTTATGACGATTGCAAAGTAGCGAACACCAATGTTATTGGAAAAGTGGATACAGTAACTTTTAAAACTACTGGAAAAGAAATATTAGAAAAAGGATGGCGTATTGTATTTGAGCGCTCAGATGCTGTAACTAAAAGCGAAACAGGGATGCTCCCAAGTTTTGTAAAAGGAGAAAAAGGCCCTCACTCCCCTTCTTTCCTTGAAAAAGAAACAAATCCTCCAAAGCAATTTACTGAAGCTACTTTATTACGAGCTATGGAAACTGCGGGAAAACAAGTAGATGATGACGAGGTTCGGGAATTGATGAAAGAAAACGGAATTGGACGTCCTTCCACTCGTGCTAATATTATAGAAACCTTATTTAGAAGAAAATATATTATTCGAAATAAAAAACAAGTTTTACCCACCTCTACAGGTATTCAATTGATTGACACCATACAGAATACCCTATTAAAATCGGCTGAAATGACTGGTTTATGGGAAAAACAATTGAAAGAAATTGAAAAAGGAACCTATAATGCTGGAACTTTTATCAATAACATGAAAAAAATGGTAGATCAATTGGTTTATGAAGTACGGTCAGAAAGTACTCGAGCCAACATTTCATCTGCTACAATAGTTAATTCTAAAACTACCAAGAAGAAAATAGCTAAAAATAGCGCTACTGATATATCAAAAATTGATTGTCCAAAATGCAAAAAAGGAAAAATTTTAAAGGGATCCTCCGCTTTTGGTTGTAGTGCATACAAAAACGGATGTAATTTTAAAGCTCCATTTACTTTCTTAGATAAGAAAATATCAGAAAAACAACTCATCAGATTAATAACTAAAGGAGCTACAGTAAACTTAAAAGGGTTCAAAAGAGAAAAAGGAACAGCTGAAGGTATTATTAAGTTTAGTGAATATTTTGAATATGTACTAGAAGAAAAAAAGAAGGCAATTACACCTGACATTTTAACTTGTCCTAAATGTAAAAAAGGAACTGTTTTAAAAGGAAAAACAGCTTACGGATGCAGTAATTATGCAACTGGTTGTGATTTTAAATTTTTATTTGAAAGTATAAAACAACACGCTGGAAACAAACCATTAACAAAAGAATTAGTGTATCATATTTTGAATGGAAGTAAGCAATAGCACTCCATATAAACATTAATCTCAATACAGTTTTTCATCAAAACCACTCGAATTGACGTGTTTTAAGTTTAACTGAAAAGTATAAAAAACGGGTCACTTCGAGTGAAATTATTTGGAATACAATTACAAATAATTTTGTATCGAGAAGTCACATATCATATAATTGTCTAAATGGAAACTACAAAAGAAATAATACAACATAAACATTATGCCATTTGTAAACCATATGGTTTTATAAGTCAGTTTATCACCAATGAACAGAAGAAGAAAAAGAATCATAAATTTTTAGGAGAATTAGCAGAGTTTCCTGAAGGTACTATGGCCATTGGAAGGTTAGATAGAGATTCTGAAGGGCTACTATTATTAACTACTGACGGAAAGAAGAGCTATTTTATACTCAGCAGTAAAGTAGAAAAAGAATATCATGTACAAGTAGATGGTATCATAACCAATGAATCTATAGACAAATTAAAACAAGGAGTTATCATTACTGTTGACGGAACGGATTATACTACCAAACCTTGTAAAGTATCTCTCATAGAAAAAGATTTAGATTCATTACCGTTTCGCTCTAAAAAAATACGTGATGAACGCCATGGCCCGACAAGTTGGATGTCTATTATATTACGAGAGGGAAAATTCCGACAAGTTCGTAAAATGACTGCTGCTATTGGGTTTCCTACCTTACGGTTAATACGTGCCCGAATTGGTAAAATTGATTTAAATACCATGCAAGCAGGAGAAGTTATCGAATTAGATGAGAATTTTGAGGTATAACCGCAACGAAACATATAAAACGAGTATTTTTACCATCAAATAAACCATTACAATGCAAGTTTCAGAATATCAAGATCTATTACTACCTACTTTAAAAAAATATTTTGGATACGATAGTTTTCGTGCAGAACAGCAGGAAATAATTGAATCGGTACTTGCGAAAAATGACAACTTAGTCATTATGCCAACTGGAGGAGGAAAATCTATTTGTTTTCAATTACCAGCAATATTATTTAAAGGACTTACCCTTGTAATATCACCTTTAATTGCTTTGATGAAAGATCAAGTAGATGGGTTAAAGGCTAATGGTATTCCTGCTAATTTTTTCAACAGCAGTCAAACCAAAGAAGAACACCTACAAATATTTGAAGATATTCATCATTCAAAAATAAAGCTGTTATACGTCGCTCCTGAGAGTTTATCACAGTTAGAAAACATGGTTAATGAGCAATATATCAGCTGTATTGCTGTTGATGAAGCACATTGTATTTCCTCTTGGGGACATGATTTCAGACCATCGTACCAACAACTGGGGTATTTAAAGGCTAAACTCCCCAATACACCAATTCTTGCCTTAACAGCTACTGCCGATAAAGCTACACGTGAGGACATCGTTAATCAATTACGTATTCCTAATGCCAATCAATCAATTTCATCCTTTGATAGAAAAAATATTGAAATAGAAGTGCGTCCGGCTAATGATAGGGTGTCTCAAATTATAAAGTTCATCCGAAGTAAACCTAATGAAGCTGGTATTGTGTATTGTTTAAGTAGAAAATCTACAGAGCAACTAGCTGAAAAATTGCTGTTAAACGGAATTAAAGCAACTACATATCATGCAGGCTTAACTTTTGAAAAACGTAACAAATCACAAGAAGACTTTATTTTTGATAAAACTCAGGTAGTTTGTGCTACCGTTGCTTTTGGTATGGGAATAGACAAATCCAATGTACGTTGGGTGATACACTATAACATGCCAAAAAACATAGAAGGGTATTATCAGGAAATTGGACGTTCAGGTAGAGATGGATTAAAAGCAAATGCGCTACTCTTTCATAGTTATTCGGATGTAATACAATTGAGAAAATTTGCAGAAGGAACTAGTAATTTTGAATTTCAAATTGCAAAATTAGACCGGATGAAGCAATTTTCTGAAGCTACTACCTGCAGAAGGAAAATTTTGTTGAGTTATTTTGGCGAACTCCTTTCTGAAAACTGTGGTAATTGTGACGTATGTAAAAATCCGCCTGAGTTTTTTAACGGAACTCTTATTGCTCAGAAAGCATTATCTACTATTGTACGTTTAAAAGAGTCCGAAGCAACAGGTATTGTTATTGATGTATTACGAGGCGCTAGAAATGCCACTATAATCGATAAAAAATATGATAGCATTAAAACCCACGGTATTGGAAATGATATTTCTTGGAAGGATTGGCAACATTACATTATTCAATTAGTAAATCAAGGCTATTGCGAAATAGCTTTTCACAAGCATAATGCCTTACAACTCACTGAATTTTCAAAAAAAGTATTGTTTGATAATGAATTAGTTAAACTCACAAAACCTGTAGCCATAGCTGAAAAGGAAACGAAAAAGAAAACAACTAAGAAAGCATCTTCAAGTAATTTATTTGAGCGTTTACGCAAACTACGACATAGCATTGCTTTAGAAGAAGATATTCCTGCATACTTAGTATTTAATGATGCTACTTTAAAGGATATGGAAATGAATCGTCCAATGAGTGATGAAGAGTTTTTGGATATAAGTGGTGTTGGACAACGAAAATTAGATGTTTACGGAACTGTTTTTATTAATGAAATAA
The DNA here is from genome assembly GCA_013214625.1 of Flavobacteriaceae bacterium. Classification (GTDB taxonomy): domain Bacteria; phylum Bacteroidota; class Bacteroidia; order Flavobacteriales; family Flavobacteriaceae. The sequence goes on along the minus strand of JABSPO010000067.1, from coordinate 2,161 downwards.
TTGCTTTTACTAACGAGAAAAAAGTAAAATCAAAAAAAGGGAACACTCATAAAATAACGTATAAATTATATAAAGAAGGACTAAGTATTGACGAAATCTCAGCAGAAAGAGAATTAGCTCCTACAACCATTTTCTCTCATCTTGCAAAATTATATACTGAAGGAAAGGATGTAGATATTTATGAGTTTATAGACAAAAATGATGTTGCAGAAGTGAGAAAAGCTAAAGAAACTTTAAAAACTCCTGATGGCCTAAAAGCATATTTTGAATTCTTCAAGGAACAAATGGATTACGCTACAATTCGTTTGGCATTGAGCGTTATTGAAAAGGAAGAATTATAAAACTACATTATGGAAATTAGTATTGAGTTATCTCAAGAAAGCAAGCACATAAAAAGTATGTGGTCCGGAGGCACAACAACAGAATTGTATATTGCTCCTAAAAATTCGACTTATGCTAACTTAGACTTTAAGGTAAGAATAAGTACTGCTCAAGTAGAAACCGAAAAATCAAGTTTTACATCATTACCTGGTGTTGATCGTAAACTAATGATTTTAGATGGAAAAATTATCATAACACACCAGAATCAATACTCAAAACAATTGCGACAATTTGAAGTTGATACTTTTAAAGGAGATTGGAAAACCACATCAGAAGGTACTTGTACAGATTTTAATGTAATGACTACTGAGGATATTGAGAGTGAGTTAATCTACATTCCTATTTTAATGAACACAAACGTAAGTGTTAAGAATCCTAAATTTTGGAAAACAATTTGCTTATATGTTCAGAAAGGAGCGGTGACTTTAAAAATAGCTAAAGAAAAGTACTCCTTTAAGAAAGGTGATTTTCTTACCATAAGTAATATTTCTACGCATGAATTCACACTAAATTCAACAATTAATAGTCAGGTTATCATGACTAAATTAAATATTTAGATGTCAAAAAAAAACATTTTACTTCTCCATAACTTTTAGTACTGATCCGGGATCAATAAAGTTAGATAAAGTATATTTTTCTAAACAGAAAAAGTACTAAGTTTGACAAATAATCAACCTTAGTAATTTATAATAATACAACAAACCTTTAAACTGACTTTTCCCTTTTTTTAGTTAATGGTCCTCTTAAATGAATAATTAATCCGTTTAAGAAATTACGTGAAATCTGAGCACCATAATCCATATATTTATCATGTTCTTCATTTCTAAAGAACGCTCCTATTCTCTTTTTGAAACTTTAAAAACTCCTGAAGACCTAAAAGCTTATTTTGAATTCTTCAAGGAACAAATGGATTACGCTACAATTCGTTTGGCATTGAGTGTTATTGAAAAGGAAGAACAATAATTTTCCTTTTTAAATTTTTAGAAGTCAATAACTCCATAGCTATATTGGTATAAAACACAGCTTATATAAATGACTCATTCATCAGTTTCGTTATACTTAACTTGTTTCACGTACCTCACGCCCCTAATGGGGGACCTTGAAATAAATTAAGGGTGACGACAATGTTTAATTTATAGATTTTTAGATATGCAAACAACTACTTACCTCTGTAAATTATAACTGCAAATTAGTATATAAATACGTTTTATCTAAAATCTCATATGTACCTATTCCCCTTTTTTTATATCTGTACGTAATAATTATACGGTTTGTACTGAAATAATTTAGTTTCTTTTTTATACAATTTTCCTCCTGAACCAAATCTCTTAGTGTTTTCATCTAACCCCGTAATAACTACGGCTACTCTTAGGTATTTAACTTTTGAGAATTCCTTTTTAATTCCTGTTAGTTAATAATTTATATCTGTAACATATTCTTGTCCTATTTATGAAACATTATGAGTATTCCAAAAATCCATCTATCCTATTTCATAATTATTTCTAAAAAAAACAGACATAATTAACCGCTTATAATAAAAGTGTTAAGCTCTTATATGTTAAAAAACGTTAAATTAGTACTTTGTTTTACATAGTACTGTAACAAAAAGGTTTTATGTGCGTCTATTAGGTATATATCGATTTAAATTAATCATCAATCAAAAAAAAACAATCATTATGGCAACTACAGCAAACAATCAAATTACGCACAAGTTTACTACTACTAAAGCAAATGTTTGGAACGCTAAAAGGCGTTACAGATAAACTAATTAATCATCAAT
>JABSPO010000066.1 GCA_013214625.1 Flavobacteriaceae bacterium | reverse complement strand
TTAAAAGAACCTACAATGTCTCCTAAAATTATGATCATTACTCAAAATAACTGGTCTGGTGGTTGGGTATTTACAATGAATTTCATTGGTGATCGTGTTTTTATGACTGATTTCCCTATATATTCTTACATACTAACCCTTACACATGCATTAAATGAAAAATCTGCTGTATTTGCAGAACACCAAGGGATTATAAATGATGTATATGCCGATTCTCTTTTTAGATTTGGTGGAGCTTACTTATTATCGCAAGATATTCAGTTAGACGCAGGACTTACTTTAAACACCAAAAATACTCCTTCTGTTTTTGGTATTAATGTTGGCTTTTCATACCGTATGGATTTCCACAAGGACCCAGAAAATAATAATAGTGCTGAGGATGAAAAAGAACGTAAAGACAATGCTGCTGGAAAAAACAGAAAGAAGAAGAAAAAGAAAGATGGTGGAGGAGAAAAAGAAAAGAAAAACAATAAAGACGAAATAGACTTTGATGATTAAAACTATTTAAAATTCATACCAAAAACCACTAACTGTATTAAAAGCTAGCGGTTTTTTTGGTTCCAAAAACAAACACAACAACCCCTAACCAACTGTTAATTAATGAAATAGTTTTTAATATTCATAAAAAGTCACTATCTTTAGTATACTACAATACACTATTGAGTTTACTAAATTCAATTTTACTAGTGTAAGACTATTCTTTTCTCCCTCAGAAAAATTAAAACAATGTAATTTATTACATCATCTATTTATTGATCTTTAAAACCTGAGACAAAATGAAAAATATAGCAATTCTATTATCCATATTTTTTATTGGTTTTTCATATGCGCAAAAACCAATTGACAAAGATATTCAGCAAAAAAAAGAGTACAAAAAAACATTAAAAGAAGATCCTGATGCTCGGGTATTTGTTTTTAACGAGCAAAAAGAAGTGTCATTAAGCAGAGAATCTATAATGACTAAGGAAGAAACACTTAAAAATAAAAAAGGTTACAAAAGAGTTAATTCCGCCCTCAATAAAGAAATAAAAGCAAAGAAGCGAAGAGATAGAAAAAAATTAAAAACTCAAGATAAATTGTTTAATAAATATATTAAAGAAAGTAAAAAGAGACACAAACGAATAAAAAAAGAATCAAAACAAACACTAAAAGCAAGTTAGCAACAGCATGTTTTTTAATATTAAAAGGTTTAACTTTTCAGTTAAACCTTTTTTAGTATAGCAAAAAAAAATACTTTAAAAGTTCAAAAGACTATTCTAATAATCTATAATTATTTAATTACTAGTGTCTTACGCTCCGATTACGAAAATAATCACTATATTTGAAACACTATAATTGTATTAGTTACCTACACAAATTTTAACCCAATTTACTAATATAAGATCCTATTTTTCTCCTATAAAAATTTACAATTCACTATTTATTGATCTTAAAAATTGGGGACACATGAACAAAATAACTATTTTAACCTCTGTACTATTCGCAAGTTTTGCAATTGCTCAATCAACTGACAAGTTAAACAATATCGAAATTAAACAATTAAAAACAGCGTATTTTCAAAACCTACAGGTAAATCATGATGCTAGAGTGTTTTTTATTAATCAACAACGTAAAACATATGTATATAAAAAATTCACCAATCATAAAAACGCTTCGGAAGCAAGTTTTTTTAAGGATAGCATAAAACGAGACATTTTCCGAAAAAACATTTTGTACGATCTTAAAATCAAAAAAATAAACCACTCTAAATCATTAACAAATACTATTGGGTACAGAAGATTGAATTGTGTATTCAATCAATTAGAAAAGACAGAAAAAAAGAAGCGTCTAATGAATGATAACTACCAAGAAGTCATTATTAGAAAAGACAATAAAAATAACAAGATTAAAACTCAAAAAGAGCAACTTAAATCTAAAATAGAAATAAGGTATGAATTACTAAAGAAAAAATATGCAGTACCTACTAAAGATAAATCTTAACAAAAAAAAGAGTAACCAAATGGTTACTCTTTTATACTGTTCTTGGTATGTAATAACAATAATTACTCCCCCATTGCCGCTGAAAGTGCAGCTGACATTTTTTTATACGTACCATTTTCTAAACGCTCTCTGATACTAGAAAAAGCTTTTAAGGTAATATCTATATCCTCCATTGTATGTGTAGCCGTAGGTATTAAACGCAATAAAATTATTCCTTTTGGAATTACAGGGTACACAACTATAGAACAAAATACTCCATAATTTTCTCTTAAATCCTTTACTAAAGCCATTGCTTCAGGAATACTTCCTTTTAAATATACCGGAGTAATACACGTCTCTGTAGTTCCTAAATCAAAACCTCTCTCACGTAAACCTCCTTGTAAGGCACGTACGTTATCCCAAAGTTTTTCTTTAAGCTCAGGCATAGTACGCAACATATCTAAACGTTTTAACGCCCCTACAACCAACTGCATTTGCAATGATTTTGCGAACATTTGAGAACGCATGTTGTATTTCATGAAATCGATGATTTCTTTATCTGCCGCAAAAAAGGCTCCAGTACTTGCCATAGACTTTGCGAAAGTTGCAAAATACACATCAATACCATCCTGAATTCCTTGCTCCTCACCTGTTCCAGCACCTCTTTTTCCTAGAGTTCCAAAACCATGCGCATCATCAACTAAAATTCTAAAATTATATTTTTCTTTAAGCGCTATGATCTCTTTAAGTTTTCCTTGTTCACCACGCATTCCAAAAACACCTTCAGAAATCAATAAAATTCCTCCTCCAGTTTTCTCTGCTAGTTTCACAGCTCTACCTAAGTTTTTTTCAATACTTTCAATATCATTGTGACGGAAAGTAAAACGTTTCCCCATGTGTAAACGTACACCATCTATAATACACGCATGTGCATCAACATCATATACAATAATATCATCTTTAGTTACTAAAGAATCTATTGCTGAAACCATTCCCTGATATCCGAAGTTTACTAAATAAGCAGCTTCTTTCTCTACAAACTCAGCTAATTCATCCTGTAATTTCTCATGCAATTCTGTATGACCAGACATCATTCTAGCTCCCATCGGATAAGCTGAACCATATTTCACACCAGCATCACCATCAACTTTTCTTACTTCTGGGTGATTTGCAAGACCTAAATAATCATTGATACTCCACGTAATAACCTCTTTTCCTTGAAATTTCATTCTATTAGAAATCTCTCCTTCAAGCTTAGGGAATACAAAATACCCTTCTGCTTGCTCTGCCCATTTTCCTAGAGGTCCTTTGTCCTTATAGATTTTATCAAATAAATCTCTCATTAATATCAGTTTTAGATTTTACAAATGCGAAAATAATTAAAATACCCCTCTTTTCATAATATTTTTACCAACAAAAAAGCACCAACTACTGAGTTGGTGCTTAAAATTTTATTATTTGTATGAAATATTACTTCACATATTCAATTTTCTTAGGGTTTTCTTCTTGAACTGAATCAAAAAAGCCTTGGTTTTCCATCCATTCATCATTGTATATTTTACTCATATAACGTGAACCATGATCAGGGAATATCACTACAACATTACTATCAGTACCAAACATTCCGTTTGCCTCATACTGTTTTACAGCTTGCATAGCCGCACCACTTGTATACCCTACAAACAATCCTTCAGTTTTTGCTAATTCTCTAGCAGTATGTGCGCTTTCTTGATCTGTAACTTTTATAAACTCATCAATAACATCAAAATCAGTAGCTGATGGTATTAAATTTTTACCTAAGCCTTCAATTCTATACGGATAAATTTCACTTTTATCAAACTCACGAGTTTCATGAAAACTTTTTAATATTGAACCAAAAGCATCAACTCCTAATATTTTAATAGCTGAGTTTTGTTCTTTTAAATATTTTGCTGTACCAGATATCGTTCCTCCAGTACCACTACACGCAACTAAATGTGTTATTCTCCCATTTGTTTGATTCCATATTTCTGGACCTGTAGAATGATAATGTGCATCAATATTCAATTCATTAAAGTACTGATTGATATATACTGAGCCCTTAACTTCCTCATGCAAACGTTTCGCTACTTCGTAATACGACCTAGGATCATCAGCACTTACATTTGCAGGACAAACATATACTTTTGCTCCCATTGTACGAAGCATGTCTATTTTATCAGGAGAAGATTTTGAGCTTACCGCTAAAATACATTCATATCCTTTAATAATACTTACCATTGCAATACTAAACCCCGTATTTCCTGATGTAGTTTCAATAATAGTATCTCCAGGTTTTAGTATCCCTTTCTTTTCTGCTTGTTCTAATATATATAAAGCAATTCGATCTTTAGATGAATGTCCTGGGTTAAAAGCTTCTACTTTAGCGTAAAAGTTACCTTTTAAGCCTTTTGATATATTTTGTAATTTAATTAACGGAGTGTTTCCTATTAAGTCTAAAACACTATTATATGCTTGAATTTCTTCTTTCATAAATGATTCTAATCCCACCAGTGGGTTTAACTTTTCGATATTTTTCTCGATCTAAAAATGACATTAGTTAATACACAATTCAGTATACTTTCGCTGATGACACTATTATTTGTTACCTCAACATTTGACCTTAAAATAACCTGACAAATATAGGTATTTTTTTTTATTTGGTTATTCCTTCCAAATCTAGCATAAATGCATACTCCTCAGCAATCTCTTTTAAAGCCTCAAATCTACCTGAAGCTCCACCGTGCCCAGAGTCCATATCACACTTGAATAACAATACGTTATCATCTGTTTTTAACTCTCTTAATTTAGCAGTCCACTTAGCTGGCTCAAAATATTGAACTTGCGAATCATGAAACCCTGTTAATATCAACGTATTTGGATATGCTTGTTTCACAACATTATCATATGGCGAATATGATTTCATATACTCATAATATCCTTTTTCATTCGGGTTCCCCCACTCGTCATATTCTCCGGTTGTTAATGGAATTGAATCATCCAACATAGTAGTTACTACATCCACAAAAGGCACTGATGCTACAACTCCGTTATAAATTTCTGGATTCATATTCATAATTGCTCCCATCAATAAACCTCCGGCACTTCCTCCCATTGCATATAAATGATTTTCAGAAGTATAATTTTTCTCTATTAAATATTTAGAACAATCAATAAAGTCAGTAAACGTATTTATTTTGTTATACAATTTTCCGTCTTCATACCAATTTCTCCCTAAATATTCACTTCCTCTAATATGTGCAATTGCAAACACAAAACCACGATCCAACAAACTCAAACGTGTTGTACTAAATCCATCAGAAATAGTATGACCATATGATCCATATGCATATTGTAATAACGGAGTGTTTTCTGTTAGTTTGGTATCTTTTCTATATACTAATGATATCGCTACTTTTTTTCCGTCACGTGCAGTTGCCCATACACGTTCAGAAGTATAATTATTTTTATCAAACTTACCTCCTAGTACTTCTTGCTCTTTTTTAACTTCCTTTTCCTTAGTCTCCATATTGAAGTCTATTGTTGAAGCTGGAGTTGTTAATGAATTATACCCATAACGTAAAATATCAGTATCAAAATCAATATTTACTGATGTATATGCTGAATATGTATCATTATCAAATGGTAAATAATATGAATTTGAACCATCCCAACGAGTAATTTTTATTTTAGACAAGCCATTTTCGCGTTCACTAACAACTAAGTAGTCCTTAAAAATTTCTATATCTTCTAATAAAACGTTGTCTCTGTGTGGAATAAACTCTTCCCAGTTTTCTTGAGAAGTATTATTTTCAGGAGTTACCATTAACTTAAAATTAGTGGCTTTATCTTTATTAGTTATGATATAAAATTTATCGTCAAAATGAGCAATATCATATTCTAGACCTCTTTCTCTTTTTTGAAATATTTTAAAATCTCCTTCTGGATCATTCGCTCTCAATACCCTATACTCATCAGTTAGTGTACTACTAGAGCCTATAATAATGTATTTTTTAGATTTTGATTTGTACACAAAAGTGCTAAATGTTTCATCTGTTTCATGAAATATTTCTTTATCATTCTTAGGATTGTCATTTAAAAAATGCTTGTAAACTTTATCAGAACGTAATGTTTCTGCATCTTTTCTTGTATAAAAAAGCGTCATATTATCGCTTGCCCAAGTAGACCCTCCTGTAGTATTCTCTATTTTATACGGAAGCACTTCTCCTGTTTCAATATTTTTTATTTGAATTGTATATTGCCTTCTACTTACATTATCAACCCCAAAGGCAACAAATTTATTATCAGGACTAATACTCATCCCTCCTAAATTAAAGTAAGATTCTCCTTCAGCCATTTTGTTACAATCAAACAACACTTCTTCAAAAGCAGATAACGAATCTTTTTTTCTTGTATATATCGGATAATCTTTACCTGTTTCAAACTTAGTGATATACCAATACCCATTTGATTTATAGGGTACGGATGAATCATCTTCTTTAATCCTAGACTTCATTTCTTCAAACAATTCTGTTTGAAAGTTCTTGGTATGCGAAGTCATTTTATTGTAATAGTCATTCTCACGTTCTAAATAATCAATTACCTCTTCGTTCTCTTTTTCATTAAGCCAATAATAATCATCAACCCTTACATCATTATGTATTTCAAATGTTTTAGGTTTTTTATCGGCAGTTGGTGGCATTATATTAATTACTGTTTTCATAGGTACATCTTTTTTACAAGCAGTTGCAAAAATAACCGTTAGTATAAGTATTGAAAGTTTTTTCATCATTTTTTTTCTTATTTTTGACCCCTAAATTTAATAAAACTATTCACAAATTATAAAAAAAAATAAAAATGTTTGGAGATTTAATGGGAATGATGGGTAAAATAAAGGAAACCCAAGCGAAAGTTGCCGAAACAAAAAAAAGATTAGATACTGTTTTGATTGATGAAAGCAGCTCAGATAATTTATTAAAAATAACATTAACTGCTAACAGAATACTTAAGAATATTGAAATTGACGATTCTTTACTAGAAGACAAAGAACAATTAGAGGACTATTTAATTCTGACGTTAAACAAAGCTATTAAAAAAGCATCGGATGTAAATGAAGCTGAATTAGGTGCTGTTGCTAAAGACGGAATGCCCGATATTCCTGGGATGGATATGTTTAAATAAATATCAAGTAACCCCACTATTTTGGATAAGGCTCAGAATATAGCTCCATTAACTAGAATAAAAAAAGCCGCTATTTAGCGGCTTTTTTTTATTACGCAATAATAAATGATTACTTATTATCAATCAATCTAAATTGAGTTCTTCTGTTTGCTCTGTGCTCTCTTTCAGTACAAGAAACACCATCAGAACATCTATTTCTTAATTGTCTTTCACCATATCCATTAGAAACTAATCTACTTGGATTGATTCCTTTTCCAATTAAGTAATTAGATACTGCCTGAGCTCTTCTTTCAGATAATACTTGGTTACTATCAGCAGTACCTCTAGCATCAGTATGAGAAGCTACTTCTACTTTAGAACCTGCATTATTATTCAATACTGGTAATAATTTAGCATCAATTTCCGCTCTTGAACTAGGTGTTAACGTTGCACTACCTAGGTTCCAAGTAATATTTAAATCAGTATACTCTAATAAAGCACATTCAACTTCTTTCCATTCAGTTAAACCACCTTTAGTTTTCAACACTTCTTTTGTTACTGTTTTGTATACAGCATCAATTGTAACTTCAGTAGTTGTTGCAGGTGTATCTACAACAGATCTAGTAATAGTTGCATATTTAGCAGGGATTTCTACTTCTTCAACTCTAGCAGGTTGTGTAATTACTTTTGTAGTATATGCTCCTGCTCTTTCAGCAATAGGATTACTCGATACAGAAGCATCATTTGATAACACACTAGTTTTTATTGTTCTAAACTGTGCAGGATACCCTTTATAACACCAGTACCTACAGTCATTAGGATCTGCTGAAGCACAATCAGGAGCTTTAGCGCCTAATTCCCACAAAGAATATGCTGGCTTTGTTTCAATAGTTTCAGAACTAGATGCTAATCTAGCAGGAGAAATACTCAATGTACTTGCACCTTCTTTTTTAACATATGAAGTTGATTCTGTTCCCCAAACAGCAGGGATTACTTTTAATATTTTATTTGATGCTTTCACCATTACTTGCTCAGTAACGTTTTTGTAAGTAGCAGAAACTACTCTCAATTTTTTATATGCTGGGCTTATTAATACTTGTACATCCTGATTTTCATAAACATCCGGTGTTGTACAACGGACATAACATTTTCCTGGTTCAGGATTTTTTGGTAAATCTTGTGCAAAGACTAGACCTGTCGCTAAGGTTAACCCCAATAAAAGTGTTTTTTTCATAATTTAATGATTGTTAGTTACGTTATTACTTACCTACAAAACTCTCATTAATTCACGAAAAAACAGGGTTCTTAAAATGACTCTTCTAATAAAACATGATAAAGCGACCGTTATCAACGGTGAAGCGTATGTATTGTAGCTAAACAATTATCATGCATCGCTTTAGTATAATCTAAATGGGTAACAAATCGTAATTTCCCCTCTCCCATACCTATCAATAAAATATTATTATTTTTCATTTCTTGAATAAACTTTAATTCATCCTCTCCTTCATTTAAATAAAAGATAACAATATTCGTTTCTACTGGCTCAACTCTATGTACAACATTACATAACACCAAAGCATCCGAAAGTTCTTTGGCTCTTGTATGATCTTCTTTTAATCGTTGCACGTTATTATCCAATGCATAAATTGCAGCTGAAGCTAAATAACCAGCTTGTCGCATTCCTCCACCAAAAAGCTTTCTAATACGTAGCGCTTTATCCATGTCTTTCTTGGTCCCTATTAACAACGAACCAACTGGCGCTCCTAATCCTTTAGATAAACAAATAGAAATGGTATCAAATAACACTCCATATTGTTCCGGTGTTTCTTTATTAACTACTAAAGCATTAAACAACCTCGCTCCATCTAAATGATATGCTAGCTCATTTTTATCGCATACTTGTCTAATTTTTTTCAATTCTTCAAAATCCCAACATGCGCCTCCTCCTTTATTAGTGGTGTTTTCTATACAGACTAAACTAGAAAGTGCAAAATGAATATTATCCTTAGGTGTAAGTGCTTTTTCAAGTTGAGATGCGGTAAACATACCTCTATCTCCATCTATTAATGAGCACGTTACTCCAGAATTAAATGCTGCTCCGCCTCCTTCAAAATTGTACACATGAGCCCATTTATCACAGTACAGCTTGTCCCCTGGTTGCGTATGTAATTTAATTGCTACTTGATTAGCCATAGTTCCTGAAGGGAAAAACAAAGCAGCTTCCATACCAAATAACACTGCAACTTTATCTTGCAATTCATTTACTGTTGGATCGTCTCCAAACACATCATCACCTACTTTAGCTTGCATCATAACAGCTAACATTTCTTTACTAGGACGAGTAACGGTATCACTTATTAAATTTATTTCCATAATCAATCTTGATGTTCTATTTTTGTGAATAAATGTAATCAATATTTATGATATCCTCAGAACAAACCAAAGACATTATTGAACGATTAGATGCTTTAAAAAAGTACCTAGCAATAGATGCGAAAAAGGTTGAAATTACCAATGAGGAAGAAAAAACTTTTGACCCCGATTTCTGGAATAATCCAAAAGAAGCTGAAGTAGTAATGAAATCATTAAGGGGAATTAAAAAATGGGTGTCTGACTATGAAACTGCTGAGCAATTAATTGATGATTTACAAATTTTAATTGAATTTCATACAGAAGGAGAAGTTGAAGAATCAGAAGTTATTGCACAATACAATAACGCAAGTAATTTAATTGAAGATTTAGAGTTTAAAAACATGCTTTCAGAAGAAGGTGATTCCATGAGTGCAGTATTACAAATTACTGCAGGAGCTGGAGGTACTGAAAGTTGTGATTGGGCTGAAATGTTACTCCGCATGTATTTAATGTATTGTGAAAACCAAGGATATAAAGTTAAAGAACTGAACCATCAAGCTGGAGATGTTGCTGGAATAAAAACAGTAACCATAGAAATTGAAGGAGATTTCGCTTTTGGATGGCTAAAAGGTGAAAATGGTGTGCATAGATTGGTGCGTATTTCTCCGTTTGATAGTAATGCAAAAAGACATACTTCTTTTGCTTCCGTGTACGTATACCCCCTTGCGGATGATACTATAGAAATTAACATTAATCCAGCGGATATAGAAATTGTTACTTCACGCTCTAGTGGTGCAGGTGGACAAAACGTAAATAAAGTAGAAACAAAAGTTCAACTAAAACATAAACCTTCTGGTATTCAAATTTCATGTTCTGAAACAAGATCACAACAAGACAACAGAACTAGAGCTATGCAAATGTTAAAATCGCAGTTGTACGAAATTGAACTAAAAAAACAACAAGCAGCTCGATCTACTATTGAAGATGGAAAAATGAAAATTGAATGGGGGAGTCAAATCCGAAATTATGTATTACACCCATACAAACTAATAAAAGACGTTCGTTCAGGTCATGAAACAGGAAACACTGATCCTGTATTGAACGGAAAAATAGAACCTTTCCTAAAAGCATATTTAATGTTTATGGGGCAAGAAAACAGTAGTCAGTAGTCAAAATATTTCAAATTAAAATATTTCAAATTAAAAACTAAAAATTTCCATTTTTATGGAAATAAAAATAATATTTTCAATGATAAAAATATACCATAACAACCGTTGTAGCAAATCTAGATATGGAGTAGAATTACTTGAGAAATCAGGTAAAGAATACGAAATAATAAAATATTTAGAAAACACTCCTAGCACTGATGAACTTAAAAATACCATCACCCTTTTAGGGATTTCACCAATAGAATTAGTTCGTAAAAACGAAACTATTTGGAAAGATAATTATAAAGGAAAGGACCTAACTGAAGAAGAGATCATTAACGCTATGATAGAAAATCCAAAATTAATTGAACGTCCAATAGTCATTAACGGTACTAAGGCAGTAATTGGAAGACCTACTGAAGCTATTTTAGAAATCATTTAAAGGTTGAAAAATTAAGCATAAAAAAAGGAAACCATTATGGTTTCCTTTTTTTATTGTCGTAATATCTTAATTACTAATTTTTAGCAGCTCTTTCTTCTTTAAGCTCCTTTAATCTTTCCATTAAAGAACCTCCAATCCAATATGGTATTACAAAAGTTGCTAAAAAAATTAACAACCAAAATCCTATTGTAAAAATAGTTAAAAACGCTAAAAAACCTAAGTATTGATCAAAATCAAACATAATTTCCGGAAATTTGAATTCGGGTTCAAATATAGTTGATATTATTTATTTCTACCGCATCATAATTCAATTTTATTAACAAATAATAACAATTCTATATTGAACAAAAATAAATACTTAAATTTGCCTTTTTACAAATCACCCCTATATAAAAATTAAGATATTAATTAACAACAATATTTCCTGTTGAGTCATAAACTGGAAAATTAAACCCATTGGTGGGATCAAAAAACAATAACAAACTATAGCTATGGAATATAGAATTGAAAAAGATACAATAGGAGAAGTAAAAGTACCTGCTGATAAATTATGGGGCGCACAAACAGAACGTTCAAGAAACAACTTTAAAATTGGAGCTTCTGCTTCAATGCCTATTGAAATTGTGCATGGTTTTGCTTACTTAAAAAAAGCTGCTGCATATACAAATTGTGACTTAGGCGTATTATCTTCTGAAAAAAGAGATTTAATTGCAGCTGCCTGTGACGAAATTTTAACAGGTATGCACGATGATCAATTCCCTTTAGTTATTTGGCAAACAGGATCAGGAACACAGTCAAACATGAACTGTAACGAAGTGATATCCCATAGAGCACAACAATTAGCTGGCAAAGTTATTGGTGAGGGAGAAAAAGTAATTTCTCCAAATGACGATGTAAACAAATCACAATCATCAAACGACACCTTCCCTACCGGAATGCACATTGCAGCTTATAAAAAAATTGCTGAAGTAACTATTCCAGGAGTTGAACAATTAAGAGATACACTCCAAGCTAAATCGGAAGCATTCAAAGATGTTGTTAAAATTGGTCGTACACATTTAATGGATGCTACACCATTAACATTAGGACAAGAATTTTCTGGTTACGTATCACAATTAAACCATGGATTAAAAGCTTTAAGATTCACGCTTGATCACTTAAGTGAATTAGCTTTAGGAGGAACAGCTGTTGGTACTGGATTAAATACTCCAAAAGGATACGATGTATTAGTTGCAAAATATATTGCTGAATTTACTGGATTGCCATTTGTTACTGCTGAAAATAAGTTTGAAGCATTAGCAGCTCACGATGCTATTGTTGGAACTCACGGAGCATTAAAGCAATTAGCGGTTTCTTTAAACAAAATAGCGAATGACATTAGAATGATGGCTTCAGGACCACGTTCTGGTATTGGAGAAATCATCATCCCCGCAAATGAACCAGGAAGTTCAATCATGCCCGGAAAAGTAAACCCTACCCAGGCAGAAGCTATCACAATGGTTTGTGCTCAAGTAATGGGTAATGATGTTGCAGTTACTATTGGAGGAACTCAAGGACATTATGAATTAAATGTATTTAAACCAATGATGGCAGCAAACTTATTGCAATCGGCTCAATTAATTGGTGATGCATGTGCATCATTTGATGTGAACTGCGCTCAAGGCATCGAACCTAATCATACACGAATTAAAGAGTTATTAAACAATTCATTAATGCTAGTTACCGCTTTAAATACTAAAATAGGATACTATAAATCCGCAGAAATCGCGAATACTGCACATGAGAATGGAACTACTTTACGTCATGAAGCAGTACGTTTAGGATATGTTACCGAAGAAGAATATGATCTGTGGGTTGTACCTGCAAAGATGACTGGATCTCTTTAAGAATATTTCAACTATAATAATCAAAAACCCATGTTTTTATCACAAAAACATGGGTTTTCTGATTTTAATCTGTATATTCATACACTTTAACCATAAACCCAATAATAATGACCCAAAAATTACTTTATTTATTCATTGGAGCATTTTGCTTTACTCAACTAATTTTAGCGCAAAGTGCCAATGAAAAAATCGCAGAAAACTGGATTAAACAAAACACTAAAAACCTTGAAATTCAGCCAAATCATGACTTTAAAATGCTTTTTAGCAGAAAAGGACCATCTGGTGAAACCTTACGTTATTACCAAATGATTAATGATGTTCAAGTATACAATGCTGAACTAACAATCCATATCAATACTATTGGAGATGTGAGCTATACAGCTAGCACTTATAAGAAAAATGCGGAAAGCATTAATACAACTCCAAATATAACTACAAACGAAGCGTTTAGTATTGCAACTAATAATCTTGGAATTAATGGAACTGTAACTCAAAAAGAACAGAAACTATTTGTTTATCCAATTGAAGATCAAACAAAACTAGTATACAGTATAAAAACACAATCTGAAACTTTAAACGGTTATTGGGAAACAATTATTGATGCTCATACTGCTAATATTATAAGTACAAAAGATGTTGCTTTTTATTACGAACACCATGAAGAAGAGAAAGATAAGAAAAAGAAGCAAACATCTTCCGAAAGCAAAGCTGTTTCAATAATGGCTACGGGAAGAGCTATGGTGTTTATTCCTGAACCTTTATCTGCAGCTAGCAGTACATATGTTGCCCCTTATTTAGATAATAATGACGCTACAAATGCTTCATTTGATGCAGCTAGAACACAAGTGAACCTTCCTGATATTGAATTTTCAGGAGGATTATACAAGCTAAAAGGCCAATATGCCGAAATTGCATCGTTACAAAACCCAAATACAGGATTATTCACTCAAGCATCAAGTGATTTTTTCTTTACAAGAGACCAATCTGGTTTCGAACCTGCAAATGTTTATTATCACTTAGACAACAACTTACGTTATATAAATGAAACTTTAGGGATTACTTTAGTATCACTTTATAATGGTGGTGTAGTTCGTTTTGATGCGCATGCACACAATGGAGCTGACCAATCTACCTATGGTGGTGGATCTTTAAATTTTGGAGAAGGCGGAATTGACGATGCAGAGTGTGCAGATGTTATTTTACATGAATTAGGCCATGGGCTACATGACTGGGTTACTAACGGAAACCTATCTCAAACTAATGGACTAAGTGAAGGTTGTGGTGATTATTGGGCACAATCTTATAGTAGAAGTGTTAACAGTTGGACTCAAGGTGCACAAGGCTCTGACATGTATAACAAAGTATTTAAATGGGATGGTAATGATACATGGAACGGAAGAAGATCAGATGTTACTGCTTTATACCCTGATGATTTAGTTGGCGGTGGGCCGCACACTGATG